>CAMJLI010000008.1 GCA_946406585.1 uncultured Prevotellaceae bacterium
AGTGAAGCCATTGAATCTGCCATATCTCAACTTAGTGCAACAAGTACGGCGATCATTACCGCATTTCATACAGATGTGGTAAAGATAGCAACCGAATTCAAGACACAAACAGAAAGTACTCTATCACAATTTGTTGAGCAGAACAAAAAACTGGAAGATTTTGTGCAGAAACTTAATGCTCTCCACGATGAAATCCAAAAAGCCATTGCAGAAATAGAGCCCATCAAGGAGAAGCTTGATCAAATCTCCAAAGATTTGAATGATTCTCAAAAAAAGCAAGATGTTGTTCTTGGCGACATAAAACAGAAAGTAACAGAAATCCCCAATATTGCCAAGGGACATGCAGATAGTATTATTGGAAAAGTGGATGTCGCGAAACAAGAATTAAAAACAATCCTTGATGAAATAAACACGAATGTTGATTCTCTTAATGAAAAGGCCGACAACATTCAAACAGCAACGGTTCAAATCCTTTCTGCAGTCCAGTCATCAACCGATACTATTTCAAAAGAAATATCTTCATCAAAAGATGAGACTGCCAAATCCATAAACATCAATAGATGGATTATTATTATTGGCATCATTATACTTGCCGCATTACAGTTGTTTATAAAATGAGCTAACTATCTTGTTAGCCAGAACTCGAATCATACAGTTATGACGTGATGTACTATTAACATTGATAATCTATGGTAAAATTATATAAGACAGTTAACACGAACGGGGAATACAGCTGCGGAGACATAGAAATCTCTATAGGGGAATGGCTTGAAATTCTTAAAGACGAAAAAGCCAAGCCATACCATGAGGCTCTGCTGTGTTTCCTCAGGCAGCCCGAGCATAAAGCAACCTGTAACATATTGTCACAAGAATATGGAAAACCAGCTCAGTATTATAATAGCAAGGTACTTCATTTCTCGAAATGGGTGCAGAGACGCTTGAACAGATTCACCGTTGAAGGTACAGACGGCAAAGAAACCTATTGGTGCATTACGATGCAGAAAGGTTGGAAAATAAGAGAAGGATTCCAGTGGCAAATGCGTGATGAACTCGTAGAAGCGTTGAGGGGCTATCTTATGGAAAATCTTATAGATGTTTTCCGTTCAGGCAAGCCTTTCAATGGCTATGATGAGGAATACAAATGGGCTTTGTTGGATAAAACTGAAGGCAAAGACGTTTTGGACATTTTCAACAGCTTAAGAGGCCAAAACATTATAGATAATGCTCGTGTAGATGGCGTCATCAAATACTTGGTTGAAAATAAGGCAAGTGAATTGAAAACATGCGGAGAAAACCTGCTCGATGAAACGAAACCAATCAATGACCGTTTGGCAGCTTTTAGGACAAAGATGAAAGCCATGTGTCCTGGTGACTGGAATAACTGCGCAAATGATGAGAGAACAGCTGCTGCAATTCTGACATGTGCTTATCCTGAGTTATATACGTTTTACAAAGACGAGGTTTATCAAAATATTTGTCAATACTTCGGGTATGAGAGAAGAAAGGCTGGATTGAAATTCAGTCACTTTATGAAACTTATCAATGATTTCGCTGTGATTTATGGTGAAGAAATTCAGCAGATCATGTTGAATGAAATCAAGGGCTTTAAAAACAAACCCCTCAACCTTGCAGTCCAGACCCTTTTCTGGTGTATGAAGGATTATATGAACAACAAATTGAACAAGAATATGAAATTCACTTGGATACCTTACTACAAAGAGTTTGCAGAAAAACTTCTCCAGTTTAGCGAAAATAGGGACGCACTCTTGAATTTGATTTATGACCACAGGGAAGAGTTGATGGCCAATTATCTCCATGACGAGAAAGGAGAGAAAGATTTATGCAAGGACATTGACCCATTTACAACGATGGGATTGTTTAACCGTCAAATAAAATTTGACAACAGAGTCCGTTCAACCATATTGTTCAAAAACCTACTCGACATTTCGGCAAATGTACCGAGTGATTTTGATGGTATTCCTATTCTGAATAACCAGATGTCTCATTTCATAGGGTATAGTTCTCGTAGAAAAGAAGACGACATTCAGAATCTATGGAATCTGTTTAAAAAAGTGCTAAACAATGAGGACTTTGAACAGGAATACAACAAAGTCATTAAACAGTATGCTATAAAAGTCAACATTACCATGGGCTTGTTCTGGATTCGCCCAAATGATTTCTTGGCGTTTGATAGCACAAATCGAACCTATGTGAAAGAGCAGTACGGAATAAATCTACCCAACAAGGCTCCTGAATACTCTGAATACATGAGCATTTTAGAAGACATTAAAAAGAAAATGGCATCTGGTGAGATTAAAGAGGATACTTTTTATGAAATCTCAGCCAATGCAAACGAGGGAAGCTATTCCTCGTCGGAAGAGGAATTGGAAGAGCCCTCTTGGTATGATGAAAAGGTTCTAATATGGAAAAGGCAAAAGAACATTGTCCTTTATGGCGCACCAGGAACTAGTAAGACTTACGATATACCAATATTAGCAGTTAAATTATGTAATCCCGAATTTGATGTCAATAAAGCAAGCAGAGAAGAAATAATCGAAACATACAACCAACTTAAACAAGAGGGGCGTATTGCATTCACGACCTTCCATCAGTCTATGGATTACGAAGACTGGATAGAGGGCTTACGTCCTGTTATCAACGAGAACAACCAATTGACTTATGAGATTGAAGACGGTATCTTCAAAAAGCTCTGTGAAGAAGCAGGACGGCCAATAGTTAAAGACAAAAAAGCCGGAATTGCCCATGATGCGATTGTCTGGAAAGTTTCACTTGCTGGCACAGGCGACAACCCTGTTCGTTCTGACTGTATGAATAACAACTATATTCGTATTGGATGGGATGATTATGGTGCCATTATCTCCGAGGAAACAGACTGGAGCATATATAATGGTGAAGGGAAACAGATTCTTGATGCCTTTATCAACAAGATGAAAGTTGGTGACATTGTCATGTCATGCTATTCAAGCCAGACAATCGATGCCATTGGTGTGGTGACAGGTGATTATGAGTTTGTTGACAGCCTTACGAACTATAAACGGGTAAGAAAGGTCAACTGGCTATTGAAAGGTATCAATGAAAACATTGTCGAGTTGAATGACGGCAAGACCATGACTCTGAGCACCGTATATCGCCTAAACTCTATTACTCTCGACAACGTGAGGTCAATTTTGGAGAAATATAAAACACCCACCACAATGGCAGAGAACAAGATGCCATATGTAATGGTGATAGATGAACTGAATCGTGGAAACGTGTCAAAAATATTTGGCGAGTTGATCACCTTACTGGAGCCAGACAAGCGTAAAGGTAGAAACGATGCAGAAAGTGTCATTCTTCCATATTCAAAGAAGCCATTCCAAATTCCTGATAATGTATATGTCATCGCCACGATGAATACTGCAGACCGTTCTTTGGGTGTGTTGGACTATGCCATCAGAAGGCGGTTTGCTTTCATTGTAGAAAAACCATACGATTTAGGGGTAGAAGGGTTCGACTCTGACCTATTCAAACAAGTCAGTGAATTATTTATCAGAAATTATGCTGAATATGAGGAAAGTGATTTTAATCCCACCTTCAAACTTCTCCCAGCAGACACATTGTCTGATGAATACAAGCCAGAAGACGTTTGGATTGGTCATAGTTATTTCTTGATGAACGATGAAAATGGGGATGACTATACAAGCGATCGTCTCCTATATGAGATTATCCCACTTCTTGAAGAATATATCCGTGATGGAGTTTTGATGGCTGAGGCTCAAGAGACCATCGATGATTTATATAAAATAGCAACAGAAGAATGAAAGTCATTCAACTTCAAGAGCAGTTGTTGGATAACACCCAATTACAGCAAATTGAAAGTGAATCCATCATTCCTTATATGGAAGATGGTTCTGAAGTTGTGTTCGATGTCAAAAGAGGTTGGGAAGACCATGTGCTATGCCTAAAGCTTATCAGAAAGGACGACAAATTATTTGCAACAGGCTCGTATTTTGTTGGTTTAGATTGGATGAAAGAAAACGAATTGGCTATTCAGGTCAGTCCGAAAATGAATGATGGTTTTGAGATTGATTATGTTCGTATGTTAAACGAAGCTTTATACGAGGCGGAAAACTTCGAACATCTTAAAGATTTAATTACCATCCGCTTTGACAAACCATCAATTCGAGTGAGTCAGAAGCAGGATTTACTGAGCATATTCTTGATTACTGAATATCTGAATATTCTTCAGCACATCGTAAGAAAGGGCCTGAAAAAGAGTTTCTATATTGTTGAGGAGAATTTGAGAAATAAAGTGAAAGGGCGCATTCTCATAGGGCCAAATATTCATAAGAATCTGACAAGAGGTAGGACTACAGATAATGTATGCCGTTATCAGGTGTATGATATCGACTCTCCTGAAAATAGAATTCTGAAAAAGGCTTTGGTTTTTTGCAAAAGGCAGTTGGAGGTATATAAGCATGCGCTTGATACATCAGCACTTGAACAAAAGGTTAGATATGTCAAACCATATTTCGACCATGTTTCTGACGAAGTCAGTGTTAAAACGATGAAAACCTTCAAAGGAAATCCTATTTATAAAGACTATTATACAGCCTTGGAGTTTGCCCAACTTCTGCTTAAACGCTTTAGTTATGACATTTCCATCGCAGGAAAGCAAGAAATCGACACGCCTCCTTTCTGGATTGACATGAGCAAACTATTTGAACTCTATATATTCCGTCGTTTGAGGCAGATATTCACTGATAAAAATGAGATTCAGTATCATCTAAAAGCCCATTACCAAGAACTCGATTATCTCTTGAAACCGACAGTTTGGCCGGAACCTTATGTCATCGATGCGAAGTATAAGCCACGTTATAAGAATATTGGCGGAATCACGATAGACGATGCAAGGGAGGTTTGTGGTTACGCTCGGCTAAGTAGTATTTATCATAAGTTAGGACTTGATGAAAACACAGCCCCTCCTATCAAGTGCCTCATTGTCTATCCAGACCAGGACCAAGAGGAACGGTTTGCATTTACAAAGTTCGAGGAGCCAGTGTTCGATAAAGTCTCTGGATATGTACGTCTTTACAAAGTTGGAATCCGTCTCCCCGTCATTCAGAACTAGCTAAACGATTTACAGTTACTCCTTTTGAGTATATGTGATAGTTGGCCATCAGTAACTCCTGTATTACAAAATACAATGGAATATTGATAGCTTAAGATAGAGTATGTTATTTCAGTTTACAGTGATTATAACTTTGTCTATGCCAAGCATACAGAGATACAATTTTGATTCTTGTATCAACCATTGCTCTCAACAAAAAATGTGAAAACAGAAAATCTTACTTTCTCAAGAGCTTCTTTCCTTTCAAGATATATATGCCTTTGCGGCTCAGAGCCTCGTTTTCGCTCAGGCGTTTGCCGTCGATGGTGTAATAATGTTGTGGCATGTTGGGGCTGTTGCTGATGCCATTGACTTTTGTGCCCTCGATGAAATCCTTTAGTACGTAGAGTGCAGGCAATGCCTTACCATTTTGGTTGTCGAAGAGTCCTGCATTGTACCATCCATCTGTCACGCGCTTGGTGTTCCAGTCGAGGCCATATTCATTTGCTTCCATCCACCACCAGAAGAGACCATTGACGTTGGCATGTGACTTTAAGATGTTGATGAGAGCCGAAGTGAAAGCTTTTTGTCCTTCGCCATTGATGGGATATGTCGAAGAAAGGTCGTAACTCACATTGCTGGGTTGCCAATCATGGTAGTAACCCACTTCCACCAGCATTATCTTCTTGTCGGCAAAGGTGCTTTCCATTTGCGTGAGTGCTGTGTTGAGTGCGTTGAGATTGCCATGGAAGTATGAATAGTATGAAAGGCCGATGATGTCGTAGTCCACGTCATAATCTTTAATCTTCTGATAGAATGCCTTTAGATTGTTGGGTTGTGCCACACGCTCAGTGTGTATTATCACTTTTGCAGAAGGACATTCCTCTCGACAGGCTTGCACTGCCCTTTTCAGCAACGTGGTGAATCTCGGCCAATTGTCGTTGTTGTTTGGGTAGCATTTTTTTGGTGAAGAAGTGTTCACTTTTCCCCACAGCATGCCGTAACTTATTTCATTGCCTGTCTGGATGAAGTCGGGGGTGGCACCTGCAGCATTCATTGCCTGCAGCACCTCCTTGGTGTATTCATAGATTTTGTCATATAGCTGTGTGTCGCTCAGGCTTGCCCATGCATTGGGAGTCCATTGTTTTGCCGGGTCAGCCCATGAGTCGGAATAATGGAAGTCGAGCATGAAAGCCATGCCTGCATCCTTGATTTGCTTTCCCAAGTTCTTGACATATTCAAGGTCTTGCACCACACCCTGACCTTTGTCGTCGGCAGACGCGTTCTCCGGGTTGACGAAAAGTCGGACTCGCATGGCATTCATTCCCTGTTCGCCGAAATATGAGAGAGGTGCAGCTATGGCATTGCCATTGATGTCATAATATTTTGCTCCATGTGATACGTAAGAAGGCAAGAGCGAGATGTCGCCTCCCACATATTTGGCTTGTGCAAGACAAGACAGGTTGCCAAACAATGTCAGGGCGCATAGGATGTAAAAGTATTTTCTCATTTTTGTAAGGTTTTTATTGTTGGCATGGTCTTTGTTCCCTGGAACACTCATGAGAATGGTATAAGACTATTGTAGCCAGCCAAGTATTGTTGCAATTGTTAGTAAATTGTTGGTTTACGGTTTTCGAGAGCAAAATTACGTGAAAAAAGTGAGTTCTGCAAATATGATTGAAAAAACCTGCCCTTTTTTGAGGAGGACAGGCTTTGGTTCTTTTCCATTATCAGCTTGTTGCTCGTTATCTCACGAGCACTTTCTTGCCGCCAATGACATATATGCCTTGGGGAAGTCCTTGCAACATTTCTTGCTTGTTGGCATTGGTGGTGCCCTTTCGCAATAGTCTGCCGTCGATGCTGTAAATGTCAGCCATCTTGCTGTCGTCTGCATTCAACTCATGGATGGCGGTTGGCACGATGTTCACCAAATGTTTGCTTCCATCCTTGTTTGCTGAAATCTCGAAGAACGTGGTGTTCTTTATTCCATTGATATCCACTGTTTGCGGACTGCCTGTACCCGTGCTGAATACGAAGTTCACTTCGTCGGTGGCGTTGTTGATGTGATAGGTCTTCTTGAACCAATTCTTGCCTTCCATGCTGACGGTGGTGCTGACCTTGTCGCCGGGCCATGCGGAGTTTGCTGGGGAATGGGTGCCATCGCCACCCCAAGACCAGAAGTTCACGCTGGTCCATCCCACGGCGTCGGTGTTTACATAAACGTCGAAATCGTATGGCTCGAAAGAAGAAATGGCATATTGTCTTGTCGTGATGCTGCTTACTGTGCCATTTTTCAGCAGGCCCACTTTCAATGTCGTTTCGCCAGTAGGGATGTCAATGGTTGAGCCGCTGGCTACTTTGTTGCTTTGTGGAGTCGGGTCTGTTCCATCTGTGGTGTAAACGAGAGTGGCAGCCTCGTCGTTGCTCACGCAAACAAGTGTTGCTTTTTGCATGCCGTCGTAGTTGCCAGAGGGAAGGTCAACCCATGCAATTTCTGCATTCTTGTCCAAGAAATAGGCGTAGTGGTATCCAGAGAGGATTTTTTGGTAACGCGAACTTGGAGTGTAAGTTGTGGCGTCAGTGCCTACTGCTGCCAGCAAGTCAGCTTTCTCGCCAGAAACCTTCACCACGTAGTAGTTGGTGTTGTTGGCGAAGTTGGCGTAGTTGCTCATGCTGTGTATGCCAGCCGCCTTTCGTGCGTTTATCATCATCTTGATGTCTTGCTTGTAAGCCATCCAGTGAGTCATGAACACGCATGGTGTGCCAGGCATGGCGAGCAGGTATGCATTTGCAGCCAAAGTGTCGCGTACGATGGGGTCTTGTGCGGCATTCGAGCGTCGTTCGGTGTCGTGGTTCTCCACGAAAGTGACAGCATAGCGTCGGTAGTTGCCGCTGTTGTAGTTGCTGCTCATCAGCGGCCAGCTGCCGTCATTCTGCTTGCCAAGGTATGTCCAGTCGCGTCTGTTGATGGCATTGCGCACTGTGTATCTGAACTGGAAGTCAAAAGCAGCGCTTTGTATTGCGTCATTGGCTCGTGTGGCTTCAATCCAGTTCTTTATGGTGACAGTTCCGTCCCAACATTCGCCCACGGAGAAAGGCACGCCGCAGTCGGCGTTGTACATGCCCGTGTAGGAGCCGCTATATCCTTTCACCATGTCGTATCTGAATCCGGTGTAACCCAGATAGTTGATAAGGTATTTCAGGTACGCTTTCACGTTCTCCTGCACATTTTGGCTTTTGTGGTCGAGGTCGCGCATTCCGCCCCATCCTTCTCCGGTGTCGTTGTTTGGGCTGAGAGAATAACCGTTTTGGTTTGCCCAGTTGAGAGTTGCCCCTCCGTCGTCGTCGCGGCAGATATCGGTGGAGAACATTTGGTATGTCTTTCCATCGTAGGGATTGGTCTCTTGGGGGAAGTCCACCCAGTTGGATACGTTGCTGCGATGGTTGATGACAACATCGGCAATGACACCTGTGCCTTGCGTCTTGAATGTCTGTATCATGGATTTGAGCTGAGCCTCATTTCCAAAACTGCTGTTTTGGTCATACCAATAGAGAGGGTCGTATCCCATGGACTGTGCATTGCCCGTACGTCCGCTTTGTGGCACCCACACTAGTGAGAAATAGGGGGTGATGTCTGATGCCTGCGATTCAAGGACTCTCCATTGTGACGGGGTGAAAGAGTCCCAGTAGAAAGCTTGCAGCATTACGCCATCGTAGTTGGCAGGCCAGCCTTGTGCTGTGGCAGCCCCATAAGATAAGATGGCAAGCAGTGAAGTCAATAAGAGTCGTATTTTTTTCATGTCAGGTAGAAGTTTGGTTTTCGAAGCAAATATAGTGCTTTTTTTCCATGGTTGTTTTCTTGTGTTGCATTTTTTTCAATTCGAAGAGAATGCAAACGATTGCATTGATGACCTTGTCATGTAAAACGGGCACCACAAACATGGTGCCCGTCATTTAAGGATTTTTGATTAGTGTCGCTTATTCACCCACGACGATTACACAACGGTTGCGGTCGTTCTCGGCGAATGGCTGCACAGTGTCGCCAAATGACTCCACGGTCATGCGGCTTCTGTCGATGCCTTTCTGCACCAATGCCTTTGCCACTTTCTCTGCACGAGCCTTTGCGTAGCCCACATTGACTCTTGGGTTGCCGGTGCCCTTGTCGGCATAGCCCTTGATGCTGATGCTCTTCTTCGGGTATTTGTTGCACCAAGCCACAATCTTGTTGAGAGTGACTTCTGGGTCGGGATCCGACTCTCGTATGGTGTAGAAGAAGGTCTCCTTGAGAGGTTCATCTTTCACCACAGGTTTTGGTTCCGGCTTGGGTTCTGGTTTTGGTTCCACCTTGGGTTGTGGTTTGGGCTCTTCCCTTACAACAGGCTTTTCTTCAACAGGAGCAGGAGGCACCACTACTGGAGCTGGAGCTTTCTTCTTCATGCCAAACTTGAAAGTCAAGCCAGCCAGAGCAACGATTTGCCAGTCTGGGTCGAAGTTGGACTTCAGGTTGAAGCAGTCGTTTTTGAAGTTGGCGTCCAATTCAAGGCTGATGCCAAAGTTGCGTGAGAAGTTGTACTCGAATTGCGTGCCGAAGCGTCCGTTGTAGCTGCTGTGCCTGGTGCCGCACTGATCAGGGCCAACATAGAAATTGTTGCCGGCGGTCATGCCTTTTACGATTCCCTTGTACTCATCGAAGTCCCATCCGTAGTTCACTCCGAATCCAGTGAGGAGGATCCAGTTGAAGCGTTGTGATGAGCGGTTGGGGCTGATGATGTTGCTCATGTTCATGAGCAGGTCGAGGTCGCCGGTGATGGCTTTGAATGTGTAGGCCTGGTCTTGGGTGAGGCCTGGGAAGCGCTCTTTCAGGAATCCTCCCTTGGCCTCATAGCCTTGCAGGTGAAGCCTCACGCCCACTTTTGGGTTGAAGTATCGTCCGAACGACACTGCAAACTGCGGTGTGACGAGGTCCATGAAGTCATAGTGTGTGAGCGTAGCTTGTGCGCCACCCTGCACAGAGATGAAATTGTGTGGGTAGTAGTCGTCGCTCGTCTCTTGTGCCATGGAAGAGGTGGACACTCCGAAAAGGAGTGCCACCATGGCAAGAATATAATTCAATTTTTTCATAGTCGTTAATCTTTGTTTATGCAACCTATTCAACTGATAGCAACAGTTTTGTTGTTTTCGGTTGTGTTGTCTTTTTTACATTTTAGTCATGACCACGCGGTGGTTGCCTTGATAGCTGATGAAGAGTTGGAACTTGTAAGTACCGGCTGCGACACTGATGTCGGCTCCGTCTTGAGTCAAGTTGCCTGTATCTCCACCCCAGTTGATGGCCCAGTCGTGGTTGGCGCGGAACTTCAGGTTGGTGTCCTCGTTGATGGTGGTTGTGGCTTCCCAGCAACCCTCGTTCTTGTTGTAAGTCATGTCCACGTCGCTTCCCCATCCGTTGAAGCCGCCGATGATGCCCACGGCATCAATGCGCACGAGGTTGTAGGCCATCGCTGCAACATCAAGGTTGATTTGGTAGAAGCCTGCACCTGGGTCGGGGCAGTTGGGACCGCCAGTCGACTGCAATGTGCCACCCATGGAGGTTCCATCTACATATTCCAAGTCGTCATCCCAGTTGTCGGCATTAGGCTTGAATTTGAACTCGCCGTCCAAGTAGTAGTATCCCTGGTATGCTCCATTTCCGTTGCCAGCAAGAGCGTGATTGGTGCTCCAGCCGCCCTCGTTGCCTATTTCATAGAAGAAGTCAGGATAGCCGCTGTCTTCCTTGACGGTGCAGTGCGCAGGAGCCTCGCCACTGAGATAGAGGCGAATGATGTAGGGTCCGTCGGCTGCAAGTTGCAAGTTGGCACCATCTTGAGTGAGGTTGTCTAACTCACCACCCCAGTTGATGGCCCAGTCGTGGTTGAGGCGGAACTTGAACTCGCCAGCGTTGAGTGTCTCGCGAGCCTCCCAGCACTTCAGCGTCTCGTTGTAGGCCATGTCCACGTCGGTGTCCCAACTGCCTCTCACGGAACCGATGATGCTGATGGAGGATACCGGTTTGAGCGCATAGGTCATCTCCTTCAAATCTACCTTGATGTAGTAGAAGCCAGGAGCTACGGCATCCACGTTAGGCCCGCCATCTGTCGTAAGCGTACCGCTGTTAGCGTCGCCGGAAGCTTTCTCCCAGTCGCCGTCCCAGTTGTCTTTGTTGGGCTTGAACTTGAACTCGCCGTCGAGGTAGATGACGGCAGTATAGGTGCCATTTCCGTCACCATGTAGGGCATGGGGCTCGCTCCATCCGCTCTCGTTTCCAATCTCATAGATGAACTCATTGAAGCCTACCGGTGTAGCCTTCCATGTCTGGTCGAGCATGTTTAAGGTGATGTCATAGAAGAGGGCGTCTGGGTCGGCAATGATGACAAAGTTGCCGCCGTCGTTGTTGTAGTTGAACTTGCCCTCCTCGCTGGCTGCTGCCAGACAGCCGCTCCAGTCGCCGCCGATGCCACTCTCAGGTGTCAACTTGAACTCGATGTTGCTGCCGTCCTCGGTGGCAGGGATGCGCACCTTGAAGATTGGGTTGTCATATGGGTCGCTGCCGTCGTTGGTGAGTTTGTAGGTCATGTCTGTGTTGTCCCACCCATTGATGGAGCCGGTGAGGTAGTAGGCTGACTCGATGACGGGAGCCTTCGGAATGACCTTGATGGTGAAGGGTGCTGATGTCGCAGTCTTCACAGCAGTAGTGCCGTTGGTGAGCCACATGCTGACCGTGGCTTGGAGGTCACGTTCCACGGGGCGGCAATTTCCATACTGATTGACGATGTTTGCCTGCAGGTCGGCAACAGACATGGCTCCGTCGGCAGAGATGGTGTAACTGGCATCGCCGATAGAGATGTTGTAAATGGGTTCAAAGCCTTCTTTCGAGGCTGTAGGTGCTGTGATGGAACAAACCTTTACGTTTTCATCGGTGATATTGTTGAGGTCGATGACTCCAATAGTGGTGACACTTCCATCGCCGAAGGAAACAGTTACTGGCTGGTCGACCACCTGTGGGAAGAGCCAGTCTTTGTAGTCATCGGTACATGCGGCCAACGAGGCTACAAGAGCTATTCCAAATAATATTTTCTTAGTCATAGTCGTATATCTTTTTTATTCGGTTTCTATTGTTGCATCAACATATAATCACCAGTGATGTCGTTGAACAAGAACAGGTAGTTGCCTTCTGGCACCACGAGGTTTCCGTCACCGTCAGCCTCTCCTGCCAATCCGCTCTTGTAACCCCAGTTGGTGTCCCAGCTTCCAGGAACCTTGACTTTCAACTTGTCACCGCCTTTCACTTCAAACTTCCAAATGTGGTTCTCGCATCCATCGAGAGTGAACACTGGTGTCATTTCGCTGTCGCTCCATTCGTTGAATGTGCCAGCAACACAGAGTTGGTCATAGACTTTCACACTTTCTTCGTATTTGTCGATGGTGATCTCGTTGCTCTTGGTGTCGAGATTGATGGTGTAGTAGCCCTTCTCCGTAATGCCGATGTTGTGGTTGTCGCCATCATAGTCGCCGATGAAGCTTCCCGGGTTCTTCACGTTGGTAAAGTTAAGCTGGCTGCCCCAGTCACCAGGAGTGAGCACGAATTTGAATTGTCCTTCCTCTGGGAAATATCCGGTGAACGAAGTCATGCCACCGCCAGTAGCGGCGTCATATTGCTCGTTGGGCACGAGGAACATAGGAACGAGTCCATTGCCCACGCCATTGGCGTCGTTGCTCCAAGAAGCGCTACCGATGCAGCTACCCACCATGTACCATATTATTGGTTCGGCTGGTTTCAGCTCAATGTAATAGGGCACTGCCTTCAGCTTCACCACATTGGAGTAGATAGGCTTGTACTCATTGAATCCGGCGTCCACGATGGCGGCTTTCACACGGATGGCGAGGTCGAGCGTGGAGGGAACCATGGCGGCGCTTGTCCAGCCATTGAGCATCACGAGCCAGCGGTCTATTGTCTGAGTGTTTAGTTCCACACTCTGGCCACTGCTGTAAGTCTCGTCCAATACGAAGAAGTCAGCACCGGTGTTGTCGTCGGCACTAGGGTCATAAGCTTTGTTGAACGATGCCGTCGGTGAGATTTCAACTTTGTATGTGGGAACCACGGGAGCATCGAAATTGTTGTAGGGTCTGGGCTGTGACCAGGTAAGGTACACAGACTGCGATTTCTGCAGGTCAACATTGCCTGTGATGGCTGGCTCGTTGAGCACAAACGAGGTTGGTTGTGTCAGTATTGGGTTTGAGTCGTTGTCATCTTCACAGGCTGTCAGGGCAAAGGCGCCGACCAGCAGCAACATGGAAAATTTATATATCTTTTTCATATGTTTATTGTCTTTATGCTTGATATTTTACTTGCTAAGCACATTAATATCCAGGATTCTGCTTCAGGTTGGGATTGGCGTTAACATCCTCATCGGGCAAGGCAAAGATGTTGCGGAATGCGGGGAATGCGGCTCCGTTCTCGGCACCTGCTTTCCATTCCCACAAGTACTGTCCGCTGTTGTCTCCACCGAAATATCCGTAACGGATAAGGTCGGTGCGGCGGAAGCCTTCGAAGTAGAGTTCGCGTGCACGCTCATCCAGAATCTGGTTTAGGTTGAAACTGCTTGATGTGGTGGTGTGTGCACGTTGGCGCAATGCATTGATGTAGTTTGCACCTGTGCTGCTTGTTGTGCCGCCATTGAGACGTGCGTCGGCCTCAGCGGCGATGAGGTAAGCCTCAGCAGCACGCATCAGGAAGAAGTCGGTGTCAATGAACTGTGAGCTGTGTGCAGTTGCTCCACTTGCATAGGTGTTGCGGAACTTGCCCACGGAATAGCCCGAGGTGAACTCTCCTGGAGTGGAAATCTTGAGTTCGCGGTCTATGCCGAAGAAGAGGGCGCGGTCGTCGCCAGCGGCGGCAGCCATATCCTTGATGGAGGCTTGTGGCGCGTCGTTGTTGGGGAAGAACTTGCCCACCAGCTGGATGCGAGCACGGTTGCCTGCCCATAACTCAGTGGTTCCGTAGTTGCTTTCGGTGTCCATGTCAGCTTTCCAAGTAGAAGCCATCAGGAAGAGAGAGGTACACCATGCGGTGGTCTTCACGCCATCCTGAAGCAATGGAAGTATTGCCTCTTGAGAGGCACCGTTGCTTCCGTTGTCGCCCATGAACAGCATCTGGTATGCACTCCATCCGTTCATGCCTGTAGTCCACAGTTTGTGTGGGCCATTGATAACCTTTTCTGCGTATTCCTTTGCTTCATTCCAGCGAGCGGTGCCCGTATAGACCTCAGCGTTCAGGTAGAGGCGAGCCAGCAACAAGTTGGCTGCATCCTGGTCTGCGCGGCCATATCCACTGTCGGTGTCCTTGCGTGCTGCAGGCGCCATCATCTTGTCCTTCACTTCAAGCAGTTCGGTCTCAATCCACTTGAAGAGGTCTGCGCGCTGTATCTGTTTTGGAGATTCCGACATCAGAGCGGTTGCAAAAGGCACGTTGCCGAAGGCGTCCATCAAGTGATAGTAGTAAAGAGCACGTAGGAAGCGCACTTCTGCCTCGCGAGTGGCATCAACTCCACCGCACACCTCAAGGTAATGGTTGCAATAGGTGATACCGACATAGAGACGATAGTAGAAACCCTTGAGCATCGGGTGTGATGCATCATATTGGTTGTAGTTGAAGGCTGGTATGCCAGGGTCTCCCCAAGCGCACATTGCCTCATCTGTGGTCAGTTCGTTTGAGTTCCACAACTGGCGTATGAAACCTGCAGTACCGCCGTCAAGGCCGTCGATGTCGCAGTCGCCGCCTTGTCCGCCTTGTCCCTGCAAGGCCATGTTGGAGTAGCATTTGGTGAATAGTGCCACCTCGTCGGGCACCATTGTCTTGCTGGGGTCAATAGGAGTGACGTCCAGATCGCCGGTGCAGGAACTCAGTCCTGCAACAACCAGTGCTGCGGCAGGAAGTATATGTTTGATATATCTGAAGTTCATATTCGTAATATTTATGATAGTTGTCTTTATTCTATGCCTGTAAATCCATTAGAAAGAGAGGTTCAAACCTAACAACAGTGTGAAAGGACGTGGGTAGATGTTGTTGTCGATGCCTTTGTACACCTCGGGGTCGATGCCCTTGTACTTGGTGATGGTGAACACGTTTGTTGCAGAAGCATATACACGACCAGTCAGTCCGTTGTAGCTGCCGCCCTTGAAGAGGTTGGCGAAAGAGTAGCCAAGTGTGATGTTGTCGCACTTGAGGAAGGAGGCGTTGCGCACGAAATAGTCGGAGAGTGCGTTGTCGTAAGTTACCCATCCAACTTCCACGGCCTCAGGCATGGTGTTCTGCAGATAGCCGAATGATGAGTCGAAACGTTTCTCTGTGTTCATGTAACTCATGCGTTTGTCCCAATAGACATAGTTGTCGAAGCTTGCACGCAGACCGATACCCAAGTCCACATTCTTGTATTGCAGACGTGAACTCAAACCAGCAGTATAAGGTGCAAACGGGCTCTTGTAGATGTAACGGTCGGAATCGTTGATGATGCCATCGGCATTGCGGTCAACATAAACACCTTCGAGCGGTTTACCTGCTTCGTCATAGACTTGTTGGAAAACATAGAATGAGTATGCGGGATAGCCTACGGTGTGAATCTGGCAGTTTTGGCCAGTACCGGCAGAAATGCCACCAGTCAAAATCTTTGATGCCTCGCCAGTGAGTTCGGTAATCTTGTTCTTGTTGTATGTGAAGTTGGCTGTCACCTCCCACTGCCAGTTCTCGTTGGCTACGGGGCGAACGGTCAGCGAAGCCTCGACACCACGGTTCTCGAGCGAACCGATGTTGGTAGGAACGGTGTTGCGGAAGTTGGAGCCGGCAGACACTGAAGCCCAGTTGATCAAGTCTGTGGTCTTGCGGTAATAGTAGTCAACGCTACCGCTGACGCGATTGCGGAAGAACTGGAAGTCGAGACCTATGTTGTAGGTGGTTGTGGTTTCCCACTTCAGGTTCTTGTTGTAAGCGTCGGGTCTGTAGAGCAGACCACTGTCATTTACGCCAATCAGTGGATAGCGTCCATCCACATTGGTGGTGTTGACGTTGTATGAGGCGAAATAGTTGTAGTCGCCGATGCCATCTTGCTGGCCAGTC
This sequence comes from uncultured Prevotellaceae bacterium, assembly GCA_946406585.1. The sequence continues at coordinate 16,257 of CAMJLI010000008.1, forward strand.
TTACCCCATCCAAGACGGAGCTTGATTTCGTCGATCCAACTTACATTGCGCAAGAAAGCTTCCTCGTTGATTTTCCAACCCAAGGCAACGGATGGGAAGGTTGCCCAGTGGTCGTAGAAACGAGAAGAACCATCTCGACGCACTGTGGCAGTCACCATGTAACGGTCGAAAGCTATGTAGTTGGCACGGCCGAAGAAACTCACGAGATAGCTTTCCGATTTCCACGGATTGACTTTTGCGTCATAAGGATATTGCTTGCCGGCAGCTGGCAATGTCGATCCATCGGCAAGTGTCACGACTTGATTGGTGGTTGTAGGATACAGACCAGCATAGAAAGATTCGCCCCAGTATTTAGTGTGGCTCCACTCATAGCCCACCATGATGTCGAAATGCTGAGTCTTGAGGAAGTCCTTGTAGTATTGTGCGTATGCCGAATAGGTGAGGTTGTATTTGTGCTCATTGGAGTATCCGCTGTTTCCATAATAGAAATTGGATGGTCCCCATTTTTCATAGTCGGTGAGTTGTTTTCCGTTAGCCCAGTCGCCGCTGGCGTTCATGTGGATTCGCAGGTCTTCGAAGCCATGCACTTTGTAGTCCATTTCGATGTTGCCCATGTAATCGTATGAATTGGCACGGTCGTTCTTTTCGTAAAGACGTGACACAGGGTTGGCAACGGTGTTGCGGTTCCATGTGACTGGGTAATTGGGATCTTTCAGAGATGCGCCAGAGTCGGTCCATTGCCAATATCCATGGAAGTTCTCATATTTGGGGTCTGTGGAAGTGACCGGCTGTGTGGGGTCCATACGCAAAGCATCGCCTATGGCAGCCTCGTTGGCATAACGTGTGTGGGCGTACATGAACTTGCCGTTGATGTTGAACTTCAGGTGGTCGTTGAACAGTGATGGATTCAGTGTCACGCTGGCAGTGGTACGCTGGAAGTTGGAGGTTTTCAGAATACCGTTTTGGTCTGTATAGCCCACGCTGAAGCGATATGGCAAGTTCTTCAAACCGCCTTGTACGGTCACATTGTGGTCAGTGCTTACGGCAGAATGGAAGATCTCGTCCATCCAGTCGGTATTGGCATTGCCCAGGAGGGATGCGGCTTCCGACCCTTCACCATAGTAGTTCTTGATGAACTTGCGGTATTGGTCGGCATCGAGCAAGTCGATAGAGCTGTTTTTCACCGAGTAGGAAACATTGCCGTTGTAGCTCACTTTTGGAGCCATGCTCGTGCGTCCTTTTTTCGTGGTGATGATGATGACACCATTGGAGCCGCGGCTACCATAGATGGCAGTTGCAGAGGCGTCTTTCAAAACAGTGAAGCTCTCGATGTCGTTGGGGTTGACCATGGTAAGAGGGTTGGAAACACCCTTGATGCCTTGGTTGTCCATGGCCAGACCATCGATAACAATAAGAGGTGCAGTGCTGGCATTGAGTGACGAACCGCCTCGAATGAGGATGTTGGCACCACCACCAGGAGCACCACCGTTGTTGGTGATGTTGACACCGGCAATCTTACCTTGAATCATGTCCTGAGCGTTGGTGATGAGACCATGGTTCTTTTCATCTGGCTTGATGGCTGTCACCGAACCGGTGAGGTCGTTTTTCCTAGCCACACCATAACCGATGACCACCACTTCGTTGAGAGCATGGGAGTCGTCTTTGAGAAGCACCTCCACTTGGGGTGCGGCGAGCACTTCTGCTGTTTCATATCCAATGTAGGATATTTGCAGCACGTCGCCTTGCTTTGCTTCAATTGTGAAATTACCGTCAAAGTCGGTGATTACACCGCCCGTCTGTCCTGCGACGCGGATGGTGGCACCGATAATGTCTTCGCCGGTAGCATCCTTGACGTGGCCATTGACAGTCAATGACTGTGCAAAGGCACTCACTGATAGGAATAGCCCCAACAAGAGGCCAAGAGCCCTAACAGGAATAGCGAAATTTACCTGCTTCATCATTTTTGTTATTAAGTTTTTAGTATTGAATTGAAATAAATATTGGTTAGCAATCTTTGGTCTTGTCATATGCTCCTCAATGTATCGGCGACTTCTCACAACTCGCCGAAGACATTAGTTGTATGAATGTTTCATTTTGCAAAATTAGATTTTTTTTTGAGTTGTTGTTTCTTTTGTTTCATTTTTTTTGATAGATACTTAATGCAATCGTTTGCGCAATAGAATAAACAAAAATGAAAATGATGAAATACAACATGTTGATAAAATTACTAATTTTGCAGATGCTAACCCAATGATTATTGTTTGCACAAAATGAATGATCACACACCCATCACGATGAAAGACATAGCCAAAGCACTTGGGGTGTCAGTGGCCACGGTGTCAAGGGCTCTCAAGGACAGCCCGCGCATCAGTGCCAGCCGTCGTGAAGCCATCAAGGCATATGCAAGGGAGCACAACTTCTCACCCAACTTGTTGGCAGAGTCGTTGCGTCACAGCAGGGTAAGGCCAATGAAGACAATAGGAGTCATCATCCCTCAGCTCAACCATTTCTATTTCTCATCCATCCTGAGCGGCATAGAAGACGAGGCTTCAAGACGAGGGTATCTACTCATGGTGGCTCAAAGCGACGAGACTTTCGATCGAGAGGAAAAAATATGTAAATTGTTTTTCGAGAACAAAGTGTGTGGCATAATAGTGTCGCAAGCCAAGGACACCACAAGATATGACCATTTCCAACGGCTGATAGACAATGGCGTCCCCTTGGTGTTCTTCGACCGAATCTGCACTGGCATCAATACCAGCAGGGTGGTGGTGGACGATTACATGGGTGCTTATTCGGCAGTCTCACACTTGATAGAAACGGGCTGTCGCAGGGTGGCTTTCTATGGCACATCCATGCATTTGGAAATATCAAAGAACAGATACAATGGATTCCGCGACGCATTGCTGAAGCACAACCTGCCTGTGGACGACCGTTTCACGCGATTCTGCGACAACAGGGCGGATGCAGAGGCAATAACGCCCGAAATACTGAAGATGCCCGACAGGCCAGATGCCTTCTTCGCCATCAACGACGACACGGCCATAGGCATACTATACACAGCCAAGCGCATGGGTTTCAGGGTGCCCGAGGATATTTCCATCTGCGGATTCACAAATGGAGAGCGTGCCGTGGCGTGCGACCCCATGCTCACCACGGTGGAACAGCGTGGAAAGTTGGTGGGGCAGCAGGCAGCAGATGTGCTGATAAGTCATGTGGAGGGAATAATCCCTATTGCCAAGGCGGAAAAGCGCATTGTACGCACCCGACTTATAATAAGAGAAACTACAAGACCATTATTGAACGAAAATAGACAACATAAATAATTACAAGCTATGAAAACAAAGCCAGATTTAAGTTTTTGGAAGTTGTGGAACCTTAGTTTCGGCTTCTTTGGCGTACAGATAGCCTATGCACTTCAGAGTGCCAATATCAGCCGCATATTCCGCACGCTTGGAGCCGACCCTCATTCGCTCAGCTTCTTTTGGATATTGCCACCGCTCATGGGCATCCTTGTGCAGCCCATAGTGGGAAGCCTCTCCGACAAGACATGGACCCGTTTTGGTCGTCGCATCCCATATCTCTTCGTGGGGGCGGCGATGGCAGTGGCTGTGATGTGCTTGTTGCCCAACGCAGGCTCGTTTGGCATGTCGGTGGGTGCCGCCCTTATCTTCGGACTCTTTGCCCTCATGTTGCTCGACACCTCCATCAACATGGCCATGCAGCCTTTCAAGATGCTGGTAGGTGACATGGTGAACGAAAAGCAGAAAGCAAAGGCATACAGCATACAGTCGTTTCTTTGCAACGCCGGTAGTGTGGTGGGCTTCCTCTTCCCCTACATCTTCGCCATGGTGGGACTGAAGAATGTCGCACCAGAAGGTGTCGTTCCCGACACGGTCATCTGGTCGTTCTATATCGGAGCACTCATCCTCATCCTCTGTGTGATTTATACCACCTCCAAGGTGCGTGAGATGCCGCCACAGGAATATGCCATGTATCATGCCGTGGAAGAAGGCAAGAAAGACAGTGCCAACTGGTTTGTGCTGCTGAAAAACGCTCCCTCCACATTCTGGAAGGTAGGATTGGTCCAGTTCTTCTGCTGGGCAGCCATGCTCTATATGTGGACATACGTGGTGGATGCAGTCTCGGAGACGGTTTGGGGCACCACCGACCCAAAATCGGGTGCATACCAGGAAGCAGGCAACTGGACGGGAGTGCTCTATGCCATACAAGCCATGGGCAGTGTGTGCTGGGCTGCCGTCTTGCCGCGATTCAAAGATACCAAGATGGCCTACGCACTCAGTTTGGTCATAGGAGGCATCGGATTCGTACTCATACCATTCGTCCATGACAAGTATCTGATGATACTGCCGTTCTTGCTTATCGGCTGTGGATGGGCAGCCATGCTTGCCATGCCATTCACCTTTGTCACCAACGCCTTGAAAGGCTACGGACACATGGGTGCATACCTTGGGCTCTTCAACGGTACGATCTGCGTGCCGCAGATAGTTGCCGCCCTGCTTGGTGGAACAATACTTCATTGTGTCAATTCCAGCCAAAGCATGATGATGGTGGTATCTGGCGTGCTGTTCATCATCGGTGCCCTTTGTGTTAATGTCATCAAGGAATCAAAAGAGTAAGGCCATGGATCAAGGATTGACATATCAACTGTTGGGATGGATGGCAAGCATAACAATGATACTTGGCTATCTGCCACAAGCCATAAAAACCATTCGCACGAAGAATACCGACGGCATAGCATTGCCGACATTCCTCATGATGGGAATAGGAAGTATGTGCTTCATGATGCAAGGCATCCTGCACAAGCCAGACATCCTTTGGGCTCTTTTTATTACCAATTTGATTACAACCATCTGCAGCTGCATCGTATTTGGTATAAAAATGTACAATGACTATTTCAAAAAGAAATAGGCAACATCTCAGATTTTGCCAAGGTGGAAATAGGGACATTGGCATGATAAGTAATTGTTAAACATCAAAATCACAATATTATGAATCTACAATTCCAGATTGACTATCAAACCGTTTTTGGCGAGGAATTGGTGTTGAATGTCATCACTTCCAATCGCTTTGGAGATAAGGAAACAACACAGCATCGCATGGAGACTCGCGACGGCAAGAGATGGTATTGCTTGCTCAACAACGTCATAAAGAATGGTCCATACCTGGATTATTACTATAGTCTCAACGAAGGCGAACAAATGATGAGAAGAGAATGGACGCTTGAAACACATAGGTTGGAATTGGAAGCATCCCCGGCCAGCGACTATACCATCTACGACCATTGGATAGACATTCCCGACAACGCCTATATGTATAGTTCGGCATTCACCGACTGCATCAATCGAAGAGAACACCTGAAGATACATCCCCATTCGTATGCGCAGACAGTAAGGTTGAAGGTACGTGCACCACAATTGCGTGGGAAGGAACGTCTCGCCGTGCTTGGCAACGACGACATCCTGGGTCAGTGGATTCCATCCAATGCCGTCCCAATGGTGGAGCACAATTACAATGAGTGGCTGGTGGATATAGATGGAAGCAAGGTAAGCAGCCGCAAGTTCGAGATGAAGTTCGTTGCACTTGATGACGATGTGGACGTGACGCCAGTGTGGGAATGCGGCGACAACAGAGTGATAGACCTGCCAGAGATGAAGGATGGCGACATCGTGGTGTATGAACTGCCAGAAGCTCGTTTCGACATCTATGACGAGAAATGCGCCGGCACTCTAGTGCCCGTGTTCTCGTTGCGCTCCAAAGACAGTTTTGGGGTGGGGGACTTTGGCGACCTCAAGAAAATGGTGGACTGGGTGGCACTTACCAATCAGCGACTGCTGCAGATACTGCCAATCAACGACACCACCACCACACATACATGGACCGATTCGTATCCATATAGCTGCATAAGCATCTTTGCCTTGCATCCACAATATGTGAACCTGGCGGTACTGCCAGCCATTGAGGATGAGAACAAAAGGAAAGAAATGGAATCGTTGAGACAAGAACTCAATAAGTTGCCGCAAATAGACTATGAGCGGGTGAATGCTGCCAAAATGGAGTATTTGGGCATTCTCTATTCCCAAGATGGGAAGAAGGTTCTTGCTTCCGATGCTTTCAAGAAATTCTTTGAAGATGCAAAGATGTGGCTCGTGCCTTACGCACAATACTCCATGCTGCGTGACAAATATGGAACGGCAGACTTCAATGAATGGCCAGACCACAATGTGTGGGATGAGAACGACAGGCAAAGTCTGACGTCACCCCGCACCAAGGCTTACAAGGAGGTGGCATTCTACTATTACGTGCAATTCCTGCTCAACAGCCAGATGAAAGAAGTGCACGAATATGCACGCGAAAAGAACGTCATACTCAAGGGTGACATACCAATCGGAGTCAACAGGTACGGATGTGATGTGTGGATGGAGCCAAGATATTTCAACCTCAACGGACAGGCAGGTGCTCCACCCGACGATTTCTCCGCCAATGGTCAGAATTGGGGGTTCCCAACCTACAACTGGGAAGAGATGCTCAAGGATGGCTGTGCCTGGTGGGTGAGGAGATTCTCCAACATGTCAAAATTCTTCGATGCATACCGCATCGACCATGTATTGGGCTTCTTCCGCATCTGGGAGATTCCAATAGAGTCGGTACATGGATTGCTGGGGCAGTTTGCACCGGCAATGGCAATGACGAAGGCAGAGATAGAGGCTTACGGCCTGACTTTCCGTGAAAAAGAATTCCTGGAGCCATACATCACCGACGATGTGCTGGAACGCATCTTCAAAGACCAGGCGCCAATGGTGAAGCAGACATATGTGGAACCTTGTGGCGACGGACGCTATCGGATGCGTGCCGAATACGACACTCAACGCAAGGTGGAGAAAGCATTCGGGGGACATGAAGATGTCAAGGATGCGGCATTGAGAGACGGGCTATATGCACTCATCAGCGACGTGCTCTTCGTGAGAGACCACCGGGACCCGGAAAAATACCATCCAAGAATAGCCGTGCAGCTTGACTTTGTGTATGAGCTGCTTGGCGAGCATGAGAAATACGTGTTCAACAGGCTCTACAACGACTATTATTACCGTCGGAACAACCAGTTCTGGTATAGGGAAGCCATGCGCAAACTGCCCAAGCTTGTCGACGCCACACGAATGCTGGTATGTGCCGAAGACCTTGGAATGGTGCCCGACTGTGTGCCATGGGTGATGAACGAACTGCGCATACTGAGTCTGGAACTGCAGTCGATGCCAAAAGACCCAACAGTGAGGTTTGGCCATCTCTCACGCAATCCCTACCGCTCCGTATGCACCATTTCAAGCCATGACATGCCCACACTGAGACAATGGTGGGATGAGGATGAAGCCCGCACACAAGAATACTACAATACCATGCTTTATAGAAGTGGGGAGGCACCACACCCGCTGCCAGGATGGCTTGCACGCGACATCATCTCCAGACACCTCACATGCCCATCGATGCTATGCGTGATATCCATACAGGACTGGCTTGCCATAGACGAACGGCTGAGGCTTCCCGATGCCAATGCCGAACGTATCAACATCCCCGCCAACCCCAGGCACTATTGGCGCTATCGAATGCATCTGGACATCGAACAACTGCTGGATGAGAAGAAACTCAACGACAACATCTCAGACTTGATTTCGCAAAGCGGAAGATAGTTTGCGAGAGATGCCTGACATCTTAAAAAAGTAGGTGATCAAAATTAGATGATAGTATTTTATGAATTATTTGGATGCAGATTTTTTACTCAGACGAAGGAGCATAGCGGGCTATGTAACTGAGGATGAGTGAAAAAGATGCGCCAAAGAAAGTTACGATTAAGCGAGAGGGAAGCCAAATGTATTTGAGCTTGCCCGAGCGTGAGTAACTTAGGTAATACCAAACATAAAAGACAATACGACACCTACAAAAATGATAGTTACAGATAATTTTGATTACCTACTTATTTCAAGAAAAACTTTATTTCCAATGAAAATGAGAATCATTTCAACATTACTGATTGCACTCTCTTCCGCAATGGCATTGGCACAAACAGCCAAGTCGCCAAATGGAAACGTGGAACTCACATTCAGCGTGGATGGTGGGAAACCGACATACCAACTTACTTACAAGGGCAAGATGGTTGTCAAGCCCAGCCACTTGGGGTTGGAACTGGCAAAAGACAAACACGCAAGCAAGGGAGGAGGAGAGACCGACCTTGTAGATGGATTTGTGGTGGAAAGCACCAAGACCTCTTCTTTCGACGAGACATGGAAACCCGTATGGGGAGAGACAGCCACAATAAGAAACCAATATAATGAACTGGCAGTCAATCTCTCACAACCCTCCACTTCAAGGCATATCGTAATCAGGTTCCGCGTTTACGACGATGGCATAGGGTTCAGGTACGAATTTCCACAGCAGAAAGAACTCAACTATTTTCTCATAAAGGAAGAGCGTACGGAATTTGCCATGGCAGGAGACCATACCGCTTGGTGGATTCCTGGCGATTACGACACTCAAGAGCAGGAAACCCAGGAAACAAAACTGTCTGAAATACGAAGCAGGATGAGAGAGGCTGTCAATTGGGGCAACTCCTCTGTGGCCGTCTTCTCCGAGACAGGCGTGCAAACATCACTTCAGATGAAGAGTGACGACGGGCTATACATCAATATCCACGAGGCGGCATGCATCGACTATGCCACCATGCACCTGGAATTGGTGGATGCACAGACAAAGCATCTTTCAGAACAACTTGGCGGTGGAAGCAATGCCTACACACCCAATCCCACTCCATCGGCTTACCCGCTTCCTGCCCCTTTCACCTTCGTAAGCCATCTCACCCCTGACGCCACAGGCTTGAAGGGTGCCATGCAGACACCATGCCAGAGTCCTTGGAGAACAGTAATGGTGAGCGACGACGCACGCGACATGCTTTCATCCAACTTGATACTTAATCTCAACGAACCATGCAAGATAGAAGACACATCGTGGATTCATCCAGTGAAGTACTGCGGCGTGTGGTGGGAGATGATTGTTGGCAAGAGCAGTTGGAACTACACCGACCAGTTCCCCTCCATAAAACTTGACCAGATAGACTGGTCGAAAGTGAAACCAAATGGAAGACATGCCGCCAACAACGAGAAAGTGAAACGCTATATCGACTTCGCTGCCAATAACGGCCTCGATGAGGTCCTTGTGGAAGGATGGAACGTAGGATGGGAAGACTGGGCAAACATGTGGAAACGAGATGTCTTCGATTTCGTGACACCATACCCAGACTTTGACATCAAGATGCTCAATGAATATGCTCATGGAAAAGGCGTGAAACTGCTCATGCACCATGAGACATCGTCTTCCACACAAAATTATGAGAGACATATGGAAAAGGCCTACAACCTCATGAACCATTATGGTTACGATGCCGTGAAAAGCGGATATGTGGGCGACATCATCCCAAGGGGAGACCACCATTATTCTCAATCGATGAACAACCATTACCTCTATTGCATACAAGAAGCGGCAAAACATCACATAATGGTGAATGCACATGAGGCCGTTAGGCCAACCGGATTGTGCCGGACATATCCCAACCTTGTGGGCAACGAGAGCGCAAGAGGCACTGAATACGAGGCCTTTGGAGGCAGCAACCCCGACCATACCGTGATACTGCCTTTCACAAGACTGCAAGGTGGGCCGATGGACTATACGCCTGGCATATTGGAAACGCAGCTGAATACATGGAGCGACAATCCGAATTATGTGCGCACCACCCTGGTGGGGCAGCTTGCACTTTATGTTACCATGTACTCTCCACTGCAAATGGCAGCCGACCTGCCGGAAAACTATGAGAAATTCATGGATGCCTTCCAGTTCATAAAGGATGTGGCAGTGGATTGGGACGACTCAAAATACCTTGAGGCAGAACCGGCAGATTACATCACCGTGGCTCGAAAAGCAAAGGGAACGGACAATTGGTTCGTGGGAGGCAAATGCGACGAGAATGGCCATGTGTGCAACCTGAAACTCGATTTCCTCGACAAGGGGCGCAAGTATGAATGCACCATTTATGCTGACGGTAAGGATGCTCATTTCAAGGACAATCCAAAAACATACACCATAACGAAGAAGACTGTAAAAAAAGGAGATGTCCTCAAGCTAAGAGAAGCTCCCGGCGGCGGCTTTGCCATATCACTGATGGCACGCTGATTTCGTTTGTTTCGCAAAAATTTGTGATTTCGGCCATTATGTGTTAACTTTGCAGCCGCTCTTGCTGAAAGACAGCAAAGTGCGCATAAATAAATAATGGAAAAATGAAAAGATTTTTGACCGCATTGGCTACTGTGTTACTCATGCAACCCATACATGCACAGAAATTTGATTTCAATGAATGCAACGTGGAACTTCAAAAAACCACGTTCAGACTCTTGGCACCTGCTGATGCAAAGGAGGTGAAACTTAGACTTTACACCCAAGCAGTGGGGGGCAAACCAATAAAGACGGTCAAGATGACTTGCAATGATGGCATTTGGACTGCCGTGGTGCCAATGGTGAAGGCATGGATGGTGGGGAAATACTACACTTTCGACGTCACCGGCGACAAAAAGGTGTGGAAAGAAACTCCGGGCGTCTTTGCCAAGGCTGTTGGGGTGAACGGCAAGAGGGCTTTCATTGTGGACATGGGTGAAACCAATCCGTTCGAGTGGAATTTGGACAAACGTCCGGCTCTGAATTCACCTGCGGATTTGGTCATCTACGAAATGCACCATCGTGATTATTCCATCGCCCGCAACATAAACTTGGCCCAAAGCGAGCTAAACGGGGGAAGAGCCAGCACCGACTACCCGGGAAAATTCCTTGCCTTGGTGGAAGACTGGTCGATAGACCACCTGAAAAAACTTGGTGTCAATGCTGTCCATATCCTCCCTTCATTCGACTTCGCGTCAATTGACGAGAGCAACGACAACCCACAGTATAATTGGGGATATGACCCTCTCAACTACAATGTGCCAGAAGGCTCTTACGCCACTGATGTGGCTACGCCGTCAGCCCGCATCCGTGAGTTCAAGCTCATGGTGAAGAAACTGCATGATGCAGGCATCAGGGTCATCCTCGATGTGGTGTACAATCACACATTCAATGTTGATGGCAGCAATTTCCAACTCACATACCCCGACCACTATTACCGCAAGACCGCCAGTGGCGAGTATAGCAACGGGTCGGGATGTGGCAACGAGACCGCTTCAGAAAGACAGCACATGCGCGACTTCATGGTGGAGAGTGTGAAGTATTGGATAAACGAATATCATGTCGATGGATTCCGCTTCGACTTGATGGGTGTGCATGATATCGAGACCATGAACATCATAAGGGCAGAAGTTGACAAGATAGACCCTTCAATCTTCATCTATGGTGAAGGATGGTCTGCCGGGCAATGTGCTTATCCCTCCGACAAGCTTGCAACAAAGGCAAACATACCCAACATGCCACGAATAGCGGCTTTCAGCGATGAATTGCGCGATGCCTTGCGCGGACCTTTCGACGATGACACCAAGAGTGCGTTCCTCGCAGGAAAGACAGGGGATGAGGAGAGCATCAAGTATGGAATCGCAGGAGGCATTGAGCATCCGCAAGTGGATTTCACGAAGGTGAACTATACGAAGAAAGCATGGGCAACACAGCCCACACAGATGATAGCTTACGTGAGTTGCCACGATGACATGTGCCTCGTTGACCGTCTGCGCGCTTCCATTCCCGGCATAGGTACAGATGAGTTGATAAGGCTTGACCTCCTGGCACAGACGGCTGTGCTGACATCGCAAGGCGTGCCTTTCATACTGTCTGGCGAGGAACTGCTGCGCAACAAAAAAGGCGTGCACAATAGCTTCGAGTCTCCTGACTCCATAAACCAGCTTAACTGGAACAACTTGGTGAAATACCCTCAGGTGTTCGATTACTATAGCAAGCTCATACAATTGCGCAAGAATCATCCTGCCTTCCGTCTTGCTGATGCACAGAAGGTAAGGGAATCTCTCGAATTCATGCCAACACAACCCGCCATGGTGGCCTTCACACTCAAGAACCACGCAGGAGGGGATGTCTGGAACAATATTGTTGTGGTGCTGAATGCAAGCAAGGAGACGCGACAAGTCGAACTGCCCAAGGACACGTACACCGTGGTCTGCTCAAATGGAAAGATAGATGAAAATGGCCTTGAGAAGATCAACGGAAGCACTGTGCAGGTGGCACCGCAATCAGCACTAATCCTTCATAATTGACATTAGAAAACACCATGAAAAATATCTATGTACTCGTATTCCTCCTCACCATTTCATCCCATATTAATGCAGCTGTGAATATCGACCGTATAGAACCAACCGACTGGTATGTTGGATTGAAAAATCCAACACTCCAGTTGATGGTCTACGGAAAGGATGTGAAGTCGGCCTTGGTGACCACTGATTACCCCGGCGTGAGGATCGACTCCATTGTGAGACTTGACTCACCCAATTATTTGTTGGTGTATCTCAACCTAAGTGGCGCCCAACCAGGGGAGATGTCACTGAAATTCGCCAATGGCAAGCAACGCAAGACCGTCAAGTATCTCTTGAAGCAGAGGGAAATGTCTGGCGACAAGAGAATTGGCTTTTCCAATGCCGACGTCCTCTACATGCTGATGCCAGACAGATTTGCCAGTGGGAGTGACTTGAATGACCAGATAAAGGGGTTGAATGAATATGTGAATGACAGAAGTCAGCCAAGCCTGAGGCATGGAGGCGACCTTGAGGGCATCCGACAGCATCTTGACTATTTCAACCAACTTGGAGTGACGGCGCTATGGTTCACTCCTGTGTTGGAGAACAACTCGCCCGACAACAACGGATTCAGCACATATCATGGGTATGCCACCACAAACTATTATCGTGTGGATCCTCGATTCGGCACCAACGACGAATATCGCAGACTGATAGATGAAGCACACCAGCATGGGCTGAAGGTCGTCATGGACATGATATTCAACCATTGCGGGTTTGAGCATCCATGGGTGGCCGACATGCCTTCACAAGATTGGTTCAACTTGCCGCAATGGCTCAAGGAGTCGGGTGGCACCTCCAATCCCCAAGGCACGTCTTTCCTGCAGACAAGTTACAAGCTGACACCGGTGGTAGACCCTTATGCTTCTGACGTGGACTTGAAAGAGACGGTGGAGGGATGGTTCGTCCCCACAATGCCCGACCTCAACCAGAAGAACCCACATGTGATGAACTACCTCATCCAAAACAGCGTCTGGTGGATAGAGACAATGGGCATCGACGGCATAAGAATGGACACTTATCCATACGCCGACAAAATAGGAATGGCACGATGGATGAAAACGCTCGATGAGGAATATCCCAATTTCAATACCGTGGGAGAGACATGGGTTACAGAGCCGGCATATACAGCCACATGGCAGAAAGGCTCAAAATTGTCTGAGCACGACAGCTACTTGAAGACAGTGATGGACTTCAGCTTCTTCGACAAGATAAATACAGCCAAGAATGAGGAGACCGATGCATGGTGGAATGGCTTCAACCGCATCTACAACAGTTTGGTATACGATTACCTGTATCCCAACCCGTCAAGTGTGATGGCTTTCATCGAAAACCATGACACCGACCGCTTCCTCGGCAATGGCTCCGACACCCTTGCCTTGAAGCAGGCGCTTGCCTTGCTCCTCACCATCAACCGCACTCCGCAACTCTATTATGGCACCGAGGTGCTGATGAACGGCACCAAAGAGGTGACTGACGGCAATGTCAGAAAGGATTTCCCAGGCGGATTCCCCGGCGACAAGAAGAATGCCTTCACGAGTGAAGGGAGAACAAAGGCGGAGAATGCCATGTTCGACTGGTGCAGCCGGCTATTGCATTGGCGTCAGGGCAACGATGTCATCATACGAGGCAAGCAGACGCAGTTCATTCCGTGGAAAGGAGTGTATGTGGTGGCAAGGCAATGGCAAGGCAAAACCGTGATGACAATCATCAATGGCACTCGGCAGAAGGCCGCTCTCGAAGTGCAGAGGTACAAGGAGGTGATAGGATCTCATTCCTCGGCCAAGGATGTCTTGACAGGGCGCACCGTGCGTATCGACAATGACGTGAATCTGAGACCGCGCCAGACCTTGATCATTGAGTTTTAGACTCTCGGAAAGGTCGTAGTGCAGATGGAATTAGTTAAGAGTTAATAAACTACCTTGTTGTAGGTTAAAAAACAATAACATCATTCAACATTTTTGCGTTTTTCTCGTCTATTATATACAATAATGCATGATGTCAAGTAAAGCCTGGCTTTATGGATGTCTGAGAGAAAAGGTCATATATAAATTATTAATTCAATAATCATGAGAAATAAGGTTTTATTGTTTTCAGTGGTGGCGGCAGGACTGCTCATGAGCAGTTGTGCCAGCAAAAAGGATTTGGTGAATTGCCAAAACGAGAATCGTGTGCTGTCGAGCAATTATCAAGATGCCAAGGACCAGTTGGCAAACACCAACGCCCAGCTGGCAGCCAGCAATTCGCGCGTGCAGAGTCTGGAAGAGCAATTGGCTCAAGCCAAAAGAGACTATGCCAGGTTGCAACGCTCGCTGGACAAGAGTCTTGACAATTCAAGCAAGACAAATGTCAGCATAGAGAAGTTGGTTGACCAGATCAACGAGTCCAACCAATACATCAGGCATCTTGTGGAGGTGAAGAGCAAGAGCGACTCCCTCTCGATGGTGCTCACCAACAACCTCACTCGCTCGCTCAGCAAGGAAGAGATGAAAGAGGTTGATGTGCAAGTGCTCAAGGGCGTGGTTTATATTTCATTGGCCGACAACATGCTCTACAAGAGCGGTAGCTATGAAATAAACAACAGGGCTCAGGAGACATTGAGCAAGGTGGCAAAGATCATCATGGACTACAAGGATTTCGACGTTCTTGTGGAAGGCAACACCGACGATGTGCCCATCAAACGTGAGAATATCCGCAACAACTGGGACTTGAGCTGTCTGCGTGCTTCAAGTGTGGTGCAATACTTGCAAAACAATTTTGGCGTTGACCCGAAGAGGCTCACAGCAGGAGGCCGAGGAGAGTATAATCCTCTGACCACAAACGACACCGATACAGGTCGCCAGCGCAACAGGCGCACACAAATCATCATCACTCCGAAACTCGACCAGTTCATGGAACTCATCGACCAGGCACCGGATAATGAATAATGGTAGTTTAAGTGTTATATATATAATGTAAGGGGCATGCTGAACAGCATGCCCTGTTTTTTTTGCCAAGCGTGGCTATTATTGTTGAAGTCTTGCTCCTTATCTTTCGCTTTTTATGCTTCTCACTTCTCCATCTTTTCCAAGTACGGTAAAAGTGTGGATGTATGCTTTTATGAATGGATAGGCGACGAAATCTTGAAATGAACGCACTTCATTGCCATCGATGCTGAGGATGATGTCACCCTGGCGGAACCCGTTTTTGTAATGTGGACTGCCTTCCCAAACCAATCCCACTGCCGCCTTGTTGTC
>CAMJLI010000009.1 GCA_946406585.1 uncultured Prevotellaceae bacterium
TGGCCTCTCCCTCTTCGTTGAGCACGGTGTTTGTGAAGTTGTCGTACTCGTCGATTATTAGGTATAGCTTGTGGCCTGCATCGTAGGCGCATTGGTTCACATAGTTGATTTTTGCCCTGAAGTCTTTCTTTCGCAACACGTCTTCATGGAAGCCTTCATCATAGTAGGCTTTGTATTTCTTGGCGAAGCTGTCAACCACCATGCTGCAATACTCGTCGAAGTTCTTCTCCAGCTGGGCGGTGCTCCCCCCGATTCTCGAGTAGTCGAAGTACATCACCTGAAACGTTCCCCTTTCTGGTGTGGGGTTGTCGCCTATCCACAGACCCTGGAAGAGCTTCTGGAAGTTATCGCGCTCGCTGATGTCGTAGTAAGCACGGAGCATGCTGAGGAACACACTCTTGCCAAACCTTCTCGGGCGGATGAGGAAGAGGAAATGGTCCGTGTATTCCATCTTCTGGATATATCTGGTCTTGTCCACCAGGTACATTCCCTCGTTGCGCAGCTGTTTGAAGTCGGACACGCCATAGGGCAGTCGTTTCAGTAGTGCCATGATGCTATGGTTTTGGTTGGTGTTGTAGATGTATTTTCCTTTTCAACTGCGAAGATATGCATTTTTTCTGATTGTTGGGTAATAAAAACATGTTTTTCTTATAAAGATATAAGTATTAAGTTTATAAATATCAATATTTTTATTACTTTTGCGGTGTGGCTCAAATAGGGCCTGTGCTTGAAACGTTTGAACATGCGCATGCATGCATGGGTAATGTGAATTAGGAAAAAATGAAATCCAAATGGTGAAAGGTAGTAAGATAAAAGAGAAAAGGGAGATAGAAAGGACAAAAGAGATAGGTAAGGCAAAAGAGACAGGAAAGACAACAAAGATAGAAAAGACAAAAAAGAAGAGAGAATTCATCTTTTTGCCAATGGTTGTTGTGACGTTGGCTATCTTGGCCATGGCTGTCGGCCTGCTCATCCTCGAACATGACTATTTGTGGAAGGCACAGGAGATGAATCTGTTCCTTTCTTCTACCATGTTTTTCAAACAGCAAATGGTGGTGTCGGGGGGATTCCTTTCTTGGATAGGCTCTTTTTTCACTCAATTCTTCTATCATCCTTGGATGGGGGTGGCATTGCTGGCTGCATGGTGGGCATTGCTGGTGTTTGTGTCTGCCAAGGCTTTCAGGGTTCCCCTAAAATGGCTGACCGTGCTGATTGTCCCTGTGGCTTTGTTGCTCATGACCGACGTGATGCTCGATTATTGGCTCTATTACCTGAAGTTGAAGGGGCATTTCTTCGTAGCTACAATAGGCACCACGGCGGCTGTGGCTTTGGTGTGGCTCTTCAGGCTTTTGCCTGCGCGCCATTTCGTGCGTGGCATTTTCGTTGTGCTTGCCGCCATAATAGGTTATCCGCTACTTGGATTCTATGGCTTGATGGCTGTTGGACTCATGGCTGTCTTGGCGTGGAGGCTTGCCGACATGCCCCTGCTTCATCGTGTGGTGACAACCATCTTGGCTGTGGTGTGCATCATAGGGATTCCCATGATCTTTTATCGTCATGTATACTATCAGACAAACATACAAAATGTCTATCTTACTGCATTGCCACTCTTCAGGATAACCAAGGAATATCCATCGTATTATCTGCCTTATTATCTTTTGGTGGCTTTCTATCTGCTGTTGGCTGTGTTTTATAATCGTGGAGACATAAAGTCTGCCATTGCCAAGACCTGGCAATGGACAGCCTTGCAGGTGGTGTTGCTCGTGGCTACGGGATGGATGGTATGCCATTTCTGGTATCGTGACCAGAACTTCCATAAGGAACTGGCAATGCAACACTGCATGGAACAGAACGACTGGGAGGGACTGTTGGCGGAAGCAGCTGACTTGAAGGAGGAACCGACAAGGGCAATGCTGATGATGAAGAACCTCGCCCTGTTCAGACTGGGGCGTTTGGGTGACGAGATGTTCTATTACCGCAATGTCTCCAAGAAGTGTGCTACCGACGTACCTGTTCTGATGATGCAAGTGGTGGGCAAGACGATGTATTACCAATACGGTCTGCTCAATTTCTGCTTCAGATGGTGCATGGAAGACGGTGTTGAGTATGGGTGGCGTGTAGAATACTTGAAACTGATGACCAAATGCTCCTTGCTCAACGGTGAATGGCAGTTGGCTCGGAAATACATAAACTTGTTGAAGCAGACAAAATTCCATAAAGAATGGGCCTTGCAGCAGGAGAAGTTTGTAGGGAATGCCAAGTTGATAGCCAAAGAAAAGGAATATGAACCCATCACTCATCTGATGGATTATAAGGACATATTGAACAGCGACAATACCATTGCCGAGTCGTACCTCATGTTGCATCTCACAGACACTTACTCAAACGACCCGCTAATGCAGGAATTGTCGCTTGTGGGTGCCTTGTGGACAAAGGACATTAAGAATTTCTGGCCTCGATTCTTCCATTATGCCAGCTTGCATAAAGGCCAGCACATACCTCTCCACTATCAGGAGGCCGCTTACCTGTATGGACACTTGGAGGACAAGGTGGACATCAGCGGCATGCCCTTCGACAAGGGAATTGAGACCACTTACAAGAGTTTCATGGAGAGGGCGCAGCAACTGTCTTCTTTGGGGGAAAAGGCAATGGCCGAAAGAATGTACCCGGAATTTGGACATACTTTCTTTTATGAGTATTTCCTGAACAGAAACCAACAAATGTATTGAATAGCAACTACCTGAACACAGAAATCATGAAAATGAAATACATCGCCTCCTTTCTTGCTGTTTTTGCACTCTTGGCTTGCAACAGTGCAAAGGTGCCAGAACAGTTCTCCAAGACTGACAAATTTCCTGTCATTTACCCTGACTACGTGAATGTCACCGTTCCTGTGAATATAGCACCGCTGACCTTCCAACTGGAAAGCCAGGTTGACGAAATGGTGGCTCGATTTGCATTCGGCAATGAGGAAATAGTTTGCGGGGGAGAGGCTGCACAGCCTGACTTTGATGACTGGAAACATCTCACACAACAAGCAGCAGGCAAGGACATCACAGTGGAGGTGTTCGCTTGCAAGGATGGTGCATGGACAAAATACAAACCTTTTGCCATAACCGTGTCACCAGACAGCATCGACCCTTATATCAGTTACCGCCTGATATCTCCTTCCTATGTGGCTTACGAGGAACTGACAATCAACCAAAGGTGCTTGGAGGACTATGATGAGAGCGTCATCTACGACAACATGCTGTGTGGCACGGAGGAGACAGGACAGTGCATCAACTGCCATAATTACCAACAATATAATCCGGAAAGGATGCAATTCCATGCACGACAAAACTTTGGTGGTACCGTCATTGCATATGATGGCAAAATCAAGAAGGTGAACATGCGCAACGATTCCATCTTGTCGGCGGGCGTTTATCCTGCATGGCATCCATGGCTGAAATACATCGTTTATTCCACCAACAACACACAGCAGGTGTTCCACACTCGCGACATAGACAAGATTGAGGTGTTTGATGCTGCAAGCGACATCATTGCATATGATGTGGACAAGGACGAAGTGGTGAACTTGGAAAATGACCCTGACGAGTTTGAGGTGTTCCCCGCATGGGCGCCTGACGGCAAGACGCTTTATTATTGCAGCGCCCATTTCGAATTCCCCGACACAAATTCTCATGAGGTGCAGGTAATAAGGAGGGCGAAAGAGGTGAAATACAACATTTATCGCAAGTCTTTCGACCCCGACACAAAGTCTTTCGGACCACGACAGATGGTTTTCCATGCCGATTCATTGGGAAAGAGCGCCACACTGCCAAGAATATCGCCCGATGGGCGTTTCCTCTTGTTCACTTTGGGTGAGTATGGGGTCTTCCATATCTGGCATCGTGATGCCGACTTGTGGTTGCTTGACTTGCAGACGGGCGATGTGAGACCTATGGCGGAGGTCAATTCCAACAACACAGAGAGCTATCATTCCTGGTCGAGCAATGGCAAGTGGCTGGTGTTCAGTTCCAGGCGCGATGATGGGGGATACACGCGTCCTTTCATCGCACACGTGGATGCAAATGGCAAGGGGGCAAAACCTTTTGAGGTGCCTCAGGAAAACCCGAATTACAACCGGCAATTCTTGAAGAGCTACAACATTCCTGAATTCATGAAAGGGCCTGTGACCATTAAGCCACAGACCTTTGCAGACATCCTAAAAACAGATGGCGTGACCGTGAAATATGGACGGTAGCGCTTGCAGGGTCGGGGGATTGTTGACTAACCTTCTACGTGATACCATATTGCCTGTAGGGTGAAGAAGGTCATGGCCAGTGATGCCAACAGTTTTATTCCTGTGCTGAGCATGAACGACAAGAACGACATCATTGCCACCTTGGTGGCATGGGTGTAGTTCTTGTTGTGGGAGAGCTCACCAACAAATGCACCTATCAGCGGACCAAGTATCAGTCCCCAAGGCATGAAAAACATGCCAGCAAACATGCCTATGGTCGTTCCCCACATGGCAGGTTTCGAACCTCCTCCCATCTTTGTGAACATTATCGGTATCGTGTAATCCATTATGGATACTGCCACGGTCAATACCAGCATCCATATTAGCAATGAAACCGACATCTGCCCCGGACAAACGAAATATGCCACCACCATCGAAGCAAAACATAGTGGGGGGCCGGGTAGGGCAGGGAGTATCGTTCCTACGATACCCAATATGGCCGCTATGACCGCCAAGGCCAGAAAGATGATGTCCGTTATGGGCATGATGGCCCTTCTTTATTTCTTTACGTATTTCTTCTTGCCTTTGATGTAGATTCCTTTTGCAGGTTCTTTCTGAAGGCGAACACCTGAAAGGGTGTAGGCTTCTGATTGTTGTGTGGACGATGCAGTGGCTTCTTCAATGCCTACTGGCAGGGACTCGGAGAATTGCCATGCGTCGAATTTCACGTTGCTGGCTTCAGTGAAGACGAAAAACACCTTCTTCACACCCTTGAAAATGTTTGCATCCAGGGGAATGGTGTGCTCCTCTATGCCTGTGGAGGAGAATTCTATCGTGGCTGATGTCAGTGCTGAGATGCTGTTGAAGCGAATCTCCATCTTGCCTGTGCCGCTCGCCTTCAATATGAACGATTGGGCTCCTTCGCCGAAGTCCACTGACCTCAACATTGTCCAACTGCCCGCAGACATGCTCACTTGAAGGTTTTGGGATGCATCATTCCCCAAGTTGCTCACGCTGGGTGCTTTCGTGATATTCGTGAAGCTCTCGTAGCTTATGCCTCCTGCGGTAGCCATGGTCTCTGCCTGTTGCTCTACGAACGGGTTGAGGTTTTTGATGGCTTGCGGACCACCTGTAGTCATCGACACCTTGCTGATTTGCTGGGTGTTCTCGTTCACCGTGGCTTTGTCCACACCGATGGAGCGGAAACCGGAAGCACCTGTCTGCATCTTCTGCTCAAGGATGGAATTGTGATAGAACAGGTAGTAGTTGCCTTCGAATTTCTGCAGATGGGAATGGTTGTTGCCATATCCAAAGCCAAAGGTGCCGGGATTTGCAAGGTATTCACCCTTGTATTGCCATGAATCGGGATCCATGGGGTTGTCGCTCACCATGTAGCACATGCTGCACGATGAGGGGGCGCTGAAGCTCCCACGTTTGGGATAGCTGTTCCAGTCGTTGCGGTCCGACCATGAGGTGTTGAAGGTATAGACAAATTTGCCGTTCATGATGTTCAGCTCGCTGGCTTCAAACATGTATGGGGCGGGCAGCTTCACGGCACTGCCTTCAAAGGCGCTCATCCTTTTCTTCAGTTTTATGATGCATGCATTGTTTGGCATCAGTTTGGTGCCTTGGTTGTTGGGGTCGCCACCTCCAAAAGCCAGCCATCCATTGCCTTCTTCGTCTATCACCACTCCTGGGTCGAATATCCAGTTGCATGGCTTTACTCCTGGCGTGTCGCCGTCGATGAGCGGCTTGGTCAATGGCGATGTCCATGGACCCACGGGTGAATAGGCTTTAAGCATTCCCACGCTGCCGCCGCTGTTGGCGAAATACAGGAAGAACTCGTTCCTGCCGTCATCTCCCACGCGCCATGTGACCGATGGTGCCCAGGAGTTGGCGAAGCGCCAACCCCATGAGCTGCATATCTTTGCCACATCGATGGTGCCGTGGAATGTCCAGTTCACCATGTCGGCGGAGGAGAATATCACCAACGACTTGATGGAGCCGTAGTTGTTCTCACCCTTCTTGCCATTGGATATGAATTGCTGACTGTCGTTGGTGCCATAGACATAAACGCGGCCGTCGAACACTAATGCGGTGGGGTCGGCACAGAAGACGCAGGGACTTATCGGGTTGCCGTCGTATGTTCCCTTGTAGTTCTTTCCAAGGCCTTGGGCTGTTGCGGTCAGCGTGGTGGCCATTATTGCCAAAACTGTCAGTAATCTCAATTTCTTCATTTTGATCTTTTCGTTGCAGTGTTGTCCTTCTATGTTTCTATTCTTGTAATGCTAAAGATTCTCGTTCTTGCTATTTCAGGCTCCTCAGGAGACTTTCCAAGGCTTTCCTGCGTTCTGGCCATGTCTTGTAGTCGTCGGCACGCAGTGTGTGTATCTTGAAGTTGGGGTGGGGCCCATTGTCTCTCTTCATCATTTCCAATGTGCTTGTGGTGATGATGCACGCCTTGGTGATGCCGTCGTCCACCAGCTTGTCGGCTATGGCATCAGCGCCACCTACCTTGAACCAGCTCTCCATCGTGTCGCCTGCTCCAGGAACCAACTGTATGAAAGAAGGCATTATGCGGCCCTTGGGCATGGGCGACATGTACCATGCCTCATTGCTGTTGAGGTCGTAGCCGATGCGGCCGTGCTCTATATTGCCCATGGTGGCAAAGCTGTATGGGTTGGAGGGGTTGTTGCAGACGCTGTATTTGAAGCCTTTGTCGGGAGAGAGATACATGTTGCTGGGGTCGGCCACGCGGGTGCCGTCCACCACAAAGCAATATTTGAAAACGTCGGCTGAATTGTCTTTTATCGTCACTTCCCACACTCCATCTGCATCTTTCTGCATGGCGATGGGCTGGTCGAGCATTTCGCTCTCAAACAACACCTTCTCTGCATCAGGGGCTTTCATCCTGAATGTGATGCTGCCGTCGCCAAAATCGGGTGATATGATGGGCTTGGGGAACAGGCGTGCCATCACACCTGGGGTGAATGCTTGCTCGTTTCCTGTAGCGGCAGGTGCAGGCTTCCCGTTTTGCATCGCTGTCTCGCAGAGTTGTGGGTTGAAGAGGAGTCGCAGGGTCTTGTCGAGGAAATACTTCGCATTCATCCATGTGTGACCGAACTTGTCGGTGGTGAATTCCTTGACTGTGCGGATGCCTTTCTTGTCGAGAAACTCCATGTAGTCGCGCGCTGTGCCGTATAGGAAGTCGTCGGTGCCCACGCCAAGCCAGAACAGGTGTATCTTGCTGTTGGTGTCGGCGGCATTGTCGTAGACATTGGGAATGTCGGTGGAGGTGAACGAGCTATAGCTGCACAGATATGAGAACTTGTCGAGGTGTGTCAGTCCGTTCATCAGTCCTTGGTTGCCGCCACGTGAGAAGCCTCCAATGGCGCGGTGGTCGCGGTCGTTGATGGTGCGGTAATGGCTTTCCACATAGGGCATGAGGTCGTCAACAAGGTCCTTGCCGAAGACGTCGCCCATGGCAAACGGGTTCTCTGGGGCTTTGGGCAGCAGTTTCGTGGGGTTGCCGTAAGGCAGCACAATGATCATGTCTTGTGCCGCACGTTCTGCCAGGAGGTTGTCGAGGATGTAGTTCACACGGCCTACTTTGTAATATACCTCTTCCGTGTCGGTGGTTCCGCTGATGAGGTAAAACACGGGATATCTCCTGTCGCGGCTCATCATGTAGCTTGGTGGCAGGTAGACAATGGCGTTGTTGGTGGCTCCAAGGCTTTTGGAGTAGTAATGCACGTATTCCATGCGGCCGTGGGGAACATTCTTGATGTCATGTACCAAACTGCCTGATGGGCTGTGTTTTTCGAGCAGGCTGTTCTTGAATCCCTCGTTGGGGAAATATTGTTCGCAGAGTGGGTCCATGATGCTTGTGCCGTCCACGATGAAGCAATATGGATACATGTCGGGAGCTGCCGGGCCTAAGGTGACTTTCCACAATCCTGTTTGTGCATCGCGAGTCATGGCATTTCTGCCGGCAAATTGCACATCCACGGACACTTCCTTGGCCTTGTCGTTCTGGTAGAGGAATGTGACGGTGCCGTCGGGATTGCAGATTGTGGAGTTTTGCAGGGGTTGCTGCGCATTGATGTTGCCGAAAAACACTAATGATAGTGCGGCGACAATTGCTGTTTTTTTAATGCTTGACTGTTTCATGGCTTTAGTTTTGGTAGAATCACGTTTTGGTTGGTTAGGATATGTTGCCTGATTTCCCAGGTTTCCATTAGCAAAGATACGATTTTTTTTGTGACTTTGTTTTCTAAAATGGAAAAAAGTTGAACTTTTTTACAAAAAAACGGGAGGCAAGCACACTTGAAAGTTGCTTGCCTCCCGTATAGATGTCTTTTGCTGTTAGCTGTCGCTTAGAATCCTATCTTGCCGTTCCATTTCAGATACCAGTTGTCGGGTATCGTGAGGTCGGTCTTGATTTCACCACGTACAGATTCCTTGTTGGCTTCTCCACGACGGGCGTAAACCTTGTCGGCCATGAATTGGCCTGGGTTGGCAGAGCGAAGGGCGAAGCGTATCAAGTCATAGTAGCGAACTCCCTCGAAGGAGAATTCCAAGGCTCCCTCTGTCAGAATCTTGTCCTCTACATAGGCTTGCAAGATGGGCAGTTGCTCTGCCTCTGTCTTCAGTGTGTCTATGGGCAACTGGTAGTACTCGTTCATAGGAGTGTAGCCGGAGCCACGGCTGTGGATGCCTTGAGAGTATTCTCTTGCACTTCGTGTGGCTTGACCCATCCACTCTTCCCAACCATAGATGAAGTAGCGTGTGGGGGACAAGTCGAACTGGCTGATGAAGATGCTGTCGCTTTCGCTCACATATGGATATACCTGTTCCTTGATTACGTTGTTGTTCAAACCGTTAGACAGTATTTGGAATGCCATGCGCGGGTAGCCGGCTTGGTTGAGTGCCTCTGCCATGCGGAGGAAGACCATCTGGCGGCGGTAAATGCGTATGTCGCGATCTGTGTATTTCAAGATGTCTGTAGTCTCGATGCGCTCGCCGGACAACATGTCAAACTGCTCATCTTCTTGCAAGATGGAACACAGGCGCAGGTCGCCTGACTGGTGCCTTGTCAGTCCGGTGGGTGCGTAGGTGACGGACAGACCATTTACACTCAGCAAGCAGTATTTTTGTGCCTCTGATATTTCTATCATGCGGGTTGATGGAACGATGCTGGAATGATAGTTGTTGTCTCTGGTGCTGGTGAAGAAGTCCATCAGCTCGCAGTAGTTTCCTTCTGTACGGATGTTATCGCTTGGAATCAAGGTTATCAGCTCGGAATTTTCACCATAGCTTTCATCTCTGAACACATCGGCGTATTCTCTGGTGGTTGGCCTGTTCCATGTGGCATCACCTTTTGGCCAATAAGCACGGTCGATGCTTGTGTTGTAGTAGGAATTGTTGCCGTTGCGCTCGCTGATATACTTGTAGTAGCGAAGTGCCGACTGCTTGAAACTGTCCTTGTTCTTTGTCACGCTGCCATGCCATAGATAGAGGTCGCCAAGCACGATGTTGATGGGGAAGTAGAACAATTGGCTGTTGATTCCACCGATGTTGCCGTATCTGGGATACTCGCGTCCGTAACGTTCTGCCAACGGAATGAGGTCGTTGATGAAGTATTCGCAAATCTCAGCGATGCCATACTGTGGATAGTTGGCTTCTGATTGTTCCTTGGTGAGGATTGGCTTGTCCACAAAAGGCACCTTGCCATAGTTGATTACCAATTGCAGGTAGGTCCAGGCCCGGATGGCTTTCACGGCAGCGTACTCGCGCATGAAGATGTATTCATTACGGTTGTTCTTCAGAGCTGTGTCCACGTTTTCTATGAAGTAGTTGCAGTTGTTGATTACGGCATAGTAGTCACGTGGAGAGTTGTATTTGTTCTCTGCACTTACATTGAATTGCGAGATTTCTCTCAGGTCGTTGCTGGCTGTGCTGGTCACATTGCACAGGTCGCCGCGCAACTCGCCGAGAAGAATGGTGCGGTCGCCCAGTGCTTGCAGTTTTTGCAGGATGCCCGTCATGCCATATATCGTATCGGCGTCATTGTCCAACTTGTGGTCCTCGGTATAGATTACATGGTCGGACTCTTGATTGAAAAAGTCGGAACAACTGCTAAAACCAGAAATGATGCACAAGGCACTGATGAATATGCTGATTTTTTTCATGATTGTTGATTCTTTTCTTGTTTGTCTTTTTCTTACAGGTTCACCTTGATGCCTGCCACCACCGAACGGCTTTGTCCGAGAAGGCCGAGGTCAACACCTTGGCCGATGACAGAAGAAGTCATGCTGAACTCTGGGTCGCTGCCAAGATATTTGGTGAAGGTGAGCAAGTTGTTGCCTTGCACCCAGAACTGCAATCCCTGGATGTATTGAGACTTCAATGGCAGTTCGTAGCTCAGGGTGACTGACTTCAGGCGGAGGTAACTGCCGTCTTCTATCCATCGGTCGCTGAAGCGTGAGTTGCCCATTGGGTCTTGGAATGTGATGCGTGGGATTTCTGTCTGTTGGCCTTCCACCTGCCAACGGTTCAGCAGGGCTGTGGTCTGGTTCATGAACCTGCTTCCGCTTTCGAGTTGCTGGCGCATGTAGTTGTAGACATCATTGCCTTTTGAGTAGGTGAAGCGCACGTCGAGTTTGAGGCGTTTCCAATTCACTGTGGTGAAGATGTTGCCATAGAAATCGGGGTTCGGGTCACCAATGATGGTGCGGTCGTTTTCGTCGATTCGTTTGTTGCCGTCGAGGTCTTGGAAGTGGATGTCTCCAGCTTCGAAGTTGTTGTGGTCCAAGCCGTTCTTGTCAAGGATGTAGAGCCCGGCTGCTGTTGCTTCTTCTGTGGTGGAGAACACGCCTTGGGTCTTGTATCCATAGAAGGCGTTGGCAACACCGCCCACTTGGGTGCGAACGGTTGCACCATACACATCATGGTCGATATACTGCAGACCGTCGGTCAGTTCGGTAATCTCGTTCTTGTAGTGTCCGATGCTTCCGCCCAACTGCCATTGCCAGTCTTTCAAAGCCAAAACCTTGACGCTGGCGCCAATGTCGAAGCCTTGGTTCTTCAGCTTGCCGCCATTGGTCCAGTTCCTGTCGAGACCGGAGAGGAATCCAAGCGACTGCTGCATGAGCAGGTTGGTGGTGGTGCTGTTGAAATAATTGGCTGTCAGTGAGAGACGGTTGTTGAGGAAATGTCCTTCCAATCCGAAATTCAAGCGCCCTGTCTTTTCCCATTGGATAGTAGTGTTGCCAATGCCTTCAAGGGTGAGGCCTGCAATGTCGCGCAAGAAAGTCTGGGCGCGGAAATAACTGCGTGCCACGTAGTAGTCGATGTCATCGTTTCCGCTGATGTCATAGCCGGCAGAGAGGCGCAGGTAGTTGATGCCTTTCACCTTGGCGAGCCATGGCTCGTTGCTGATCACCCATGAAGCCTGGACACCGGGGAAGAGGCCCCAGGCTGCATCCAGTACGTTTATGTCGCCACCATCGCGGCCGAAACGTGAGGAACCTTCAACTGTCAGGTTGCCCTGCAAGAAATAGCGGTTGCGGAAATTGTACTCGGCTTGGGCGTATATTGCCATGGAGTTCCAGTTGTCATTGGCACCTACGTCTTTGGGATGAGAGAGGTTCTCGCTCATGAACGGCGTCTTGTCGTTACCCGTGTTGTAGCCCAACTGTGAGTTCATCGTATAGCTCTCCCAATTGATGCGTACGCCGGCAAAAGCATGAATCTGGTGGGCTTTGAAGCGGTTGTTCCAGTCGAGGCGGGTGTCGCTCATCACTGAATTTTGCTTCGAAGCCAATGAACGTACTTCGTTGTCGCATGTGGCGGCTATGCTGCTTACGTAATATCTTGGCGTACCGTTGATGGGGATGTAATACATTTCATTTGAGTTCACCAAGTTGTAACTGAAATGCTCGGACAGCCACAGATGCGGACTGAAGGTCCATTTGGGGGTGACAGTCAGGTTGAGCATCGAACTCTCAAAGTGGTTCTTGTTCTCTGCATCACCATATTCGTTGATGGCGGCGGGATTGCCCAATTTCCAGTTGTATTGGTCGTATTTTGCCAATGCTTCTGAAAGGTATTCCTCTTCGTCGATGTCGTAGTGTACAGTACTCAAAAGACCGCGTCCATAGCTAAAGGGGCTGAGGAACGGGCTTTTCACGTAAGCAAGGAATGCCGGGCTGGTGGGTGTGCCTTCTTCATAGCCTTCTGGTGCACCGTCGTTACGTATGTTGCGCGTGGTGTTGGAGAAAGAGGCATCAAAGCGGATGTCCAATCTTTTGAGAAGCTTGATGTCGGTGTTGAAACGAACATTTATGCGTCCCATGTCATTGTATTTCAATGGACTTTGTTGATTGGTGTAGCCCACTGAAAGGTTGTAGTTGGCAATGTTGTCGCCACCCTCCACATTTATGCCATAGTTCTGGGTTATGGCTGTGTGGTAAACCTGGTCTTTCCAATTGGTGTTCTGGTGGTATTGGGTGTAATAGTAGTAGTTGGGGTCTTCGTTCAGGAACTTGAACTCATTTCTTGTCGTGTTGGTTGTCTTGAGCATTTCCGATGCATAGTTTCGGTATTGCTCTGCTCCCATCACGTCGATGAATTTCGGTTCCATCACTACACCTGCTGAAATGTTGGCTGTGATGCGCGTTGCCATCGACTTGTTGCGTCGTGTCTGGATGATGATCACACCATTGGCGCCTTTGGCACCATAGAGGGCTGTACCGTTGCGGAGCACGGTGACTTTCTCTATGTCGGCGGTGTTGATGTTGGAGAGGATGTCATTGTAGAATCCGTCGTGCAGCATCATGCGACCATATTGCTGGTCGTAGATTACATCGTCCACCACGATGAGGGGCTGTGCATTCACGTTGAGAGAGTTGAGGCCCTGCATGAACATCACGCTTCCCACGCCCTGCATTCCGCTGCGGTTGATGGTGTAAACCTGTGCTCCCAACTGCTTCTGCACCTCGCTCTTGATGTTCACCTCGTTGGAATACTGGAAGTCGTTGGCTGTGTAGTCGTTCCTGACGTTTGTTTCCCTTGAGTAGTCGGGTTGGAATGAAATGGGGTAGAGGTTGGCTTGGTTTTGAACCTCTCCTTCTTTCAAGCCTATCCTGAGTGGGTTGTGGTCGGGCGACACCACATAGATGGATGTGGTGAAGACGGGAACCTTGAGTTCATAGGTGCCGTCATCGTTGGTCAGAGAACTATATCCTTCCACTCCATCAGCGGAGACGATACAGCCTCCGATGCCAAGTTTTGTGGTGGCATCAGTCACTCTTCCTTTCACCGTTCTGGTGTCGTATTGCTTTTTCTTGCTGACAATCGACCTCACCGTATTGAGCGAAGTGGTCTCTTCCTCGTCATCTTGTGCATAAGCATTTGTGGTGAAGAACATCATGAGACCCGCGGCAATCAACAATTGACAATTGACAATTGACAAAATGCCTTGCCATATGCGTATGGATGTTATATTTTGGATTTTCATCTTCATATCATTGTAAAAGTTAATTGAGTGGGTTGTTCACATGAGGTTTGAGCAGTATGCAATCGACGCGCATGGTACGCATGTGCGTGCCGGAGCGAAGTTGCGCGGCTCTTACATTGCATTTCATTGTCAGCGTCACTCGTGGCTCGGTTTCTTCCAAACCCCAAGTGGCAGTTGGGAACTTGAAATCTTCTGCCACCAAGATTGCATCCACGAGGTCGGGCTGTGTCTCGTAGTTTTGGAGCAGGTTGGACGTCTTTTGCACTCCATCGGCATCGTTGTAGTTGATGGTGAAGCTCAACACGGTGGGCAGGCGCTGCGCTTCAGTGGCATTGCTGTCGTTGGCAAGTGCAGGTGCTGTCACCACATAGATGTCATAGCCGATATTCGAGAGCACGTTGGTGATGTTGAAAGTCACACCTGGGTTCACGTTCTTTGTTGCCTCAAACTCCACAAAGTAGTTGTTGGACACTTTGTTATAGAACTTGTTGTCGTTGGTCACGTTGCGGAGATAGGCGTTGGCTGTCTCTTCAAGTTCGTTCTTCGAGTTCTTCACCTTCTCTATTTCCTTGATGGCATTTCTACCCTCAGCTTCGACGATGATCTGTTGGAAGAATGTTTCTTGCTTGTCTATCTTCCAGTCGTTTGCCACCATCATGGTGCCGTTGCTGCATTCCACATTCTGTGTGCCGGTAAACACGCCGTTGGGTTCGTAGGGCTTGTTGTACTGGTAGTAGTGCAGGCTGTCGGCTCCGTATGCGGCACGTCGCAGGGTGCCATTGCTCACGGCGTTGGTGGAGAGTAGTGAGTCTCTTATCGCTGCATCCTTGTTGTTCGTGCGGCTGAAGACGGTGCCTTTGACGATGGCCAGGCGTGGGTTGGTGTACATCATTGAGTCGCGGTCCAACACGTTCTTTTCATATACGAAATAAGGCTCATATTCCTCGATGAGGTTGCGCCATACGTTGTTGGTGGGAGCCACCATCCAATAAGTGCTGTCTTCCCTGTTGATGTATGCGTTGACGGCATTGTAATAGAATAGGTCGTTTTGCTGCTCGAATACCGAGTCGAGATAGACGGTCTTGCCGTCTTCAATGCCTCCAGGAACGCTAAGTTCGGGTAAGAAATCGCGACGGTAGAACTTTTCGTTGTAGAAGAAGCTTGCCAGACTGTCGAGCTCAGGATTCTTTCGCATGTATTCGAACACGTTGGGGAAGAACACCACCGGGCTGCCCACAGTGAACAGAACGCCGTTGCTGTAGCGCCTGTTGGTAGTTAAGAACGGTGCGCCATTGATGCTGCTGGTGTTTATCTTGGCGTGCTTGCCATTCATCAGTGTGATGGAGTCGTTGGTTTGTGACGACACAGAATGGTTGTAGAGGGTGATGTGGTTCTGCAAGAACTCCTTTATTGTGGTGTTCTCGTCATCGTCCACTCTGCCTTTCTGTGCTTGGTATGTCTGTATCCATGCATCGGCTTCCGCTGAAGAGAAGTTGTCATTGGTAGGTGCGAACACTGTAAACACTTGGCTGCTTGCCAATGCCTTGTCGTAGCCGCAGGCTGTGGCGACACGGGCGAAGTTGCTTAGGTTCGGGTCTTGCAGGATGGCATTCCACAAACTTACGCTGGCAGAGTTGATGTCAGCTGCACTTCCCTTGTAATGGTCATCCCATTCGTCGCTGCAAGCCGTGAAGGTGAGGGCGGCCATGGCCAGCCCTATCACCGACAAATGTATGTTGTATCGTTTCATAGATTCTGATTGTAAATGATGATTAGAGGTCGTCTTCCATCTCGCCTTCGCTGTCTACACCGTAGACGCTCTTTGGTACCAGTTCCAAGTAGTCGAGCATGAATTCATTGTTGTTGCCTTGCTTTCCGTCGGATGCCACGCGGAAACGGATGTAGTGGTCCTTGGTGGCGTCCATGTAGGTCTGGCAGAGGATGCGTCGGTAGGTACGTTCGTTGCCCACGAAGAAATTCTTGTTGGATGGGCTGAAGTGGAATAGCGAACGTGGAGCACGGTAGGCACCAAGGTTCTTCATCAGTTTCTGCTCTTCCGCCTTCTCCTCGGGTGACATGTTGTCATAGTCGGATGGACCCTCGTCGCTCACGAAACGGTCGCCAATGTAGAGGTCGGAGTTGAGATACTTGGTCATGTCAAGAGGGATGCCTTGGGGGATGCCGTCGAAATAAACCTGCATCACGCCACGTGTCTCGATGGCGCAGAAACCCAACCTCACTTGCCAGTCGCCGCTGTATGGTATCGGAGGCAGGCGGAATGTGAAGTCATAGTCGCCGAAGAGGTTCCACTCGTCGCCTTGCCATGACCAGAAGTTGATGTGTGGGCGGCGGAGCACCACGGAGCAGTTGGAGAATGTCACGCCATCCAGGTATCCTAATGGGAAGTAGTAGTTTCGTCCGTTCTTGGGAGTGGCTGAGTCATCGGGGCGGCCGGCGTCATCATCCTGTTCTGGGTTGCCCTCGAATCTCAGACCGTTGGTCATCACTTCGGGGAACACGCTCGAGAAGTCCATGCGGATTCGCATGTTCTGTATCTTGTTTTGCACGTCGGAGCTGAAAGCAATTAGGTCATCCACATAGTAATAGTGTCCGTTGAGTCCGTCGTGAATGACATCTGCTTCCACCGTGGGATCTACTCGTGCACCCTCGAATTGGTAGTTGTCGTCATAGCGACGGTTGACATAGCGTTCGCCCTTGATGCCATTGCCCATATATTTTGCCACAGTGAGCTTCTCCACTTTTATCATAGTGTGCGGCAGGAGGGTGTGGAACCAGTCGATGGGGTTGATGAGCGTCTCTTCAAATCCAAACGCTCCTTTCACAACACCTATGTTCACATCCATGGGTGTGAGGTCGGAGGCACCTGCCGTGTATCTTGTCAGGAAGTGATATTGCACGAAACGGTGCAGGGGGTTGATGCTGTCGTGCAAGTTCTCGAAACTATGTCCTGGCTTGCCCACGTCTTCGGGATATACCGGGTCGTATATCTTGCAGGCCAGTTCGTAGAGAGCGTTCAGAGTGCCATTGGCGGTTGAAATGCCATATTCCTGGAACTTTGCATTATATACAGAGTCTGGCTCCACGAAGGCGGTGTATCCGTATTTCTTTGTGTCGGGCACCCATGCCACCTCGCTCCATATGTGTGACCTGTAATAATAGCGTGGATAGTCAGTGTTGTGGTAGGTTTCGTCTTCCACCTTCATTATCTCGCTGATCACGTCGGTTGCCACAAGTGCACCGTAGAAGGTGCTGATCTTGGGGTTGTCGCGCAGGAGGTCGGAAATGTAGTTGTTCGACTTCTCTATCACGCGGTCTATTGGCTGCATGATGCCATTCTCTACAGAGTCGTCTTGGGTCTCGAAATAGATGTGGGAAAGTCCTTCGAGGAAGATGACGGCGTTCTCTTTCTCATCCATGCCTGATGACGTTGCAATATAACGTCCGAGCAAGTTGGATGTTGGGAGACGGTCTTGGCTCATTTCCGCCGTGGTGTACATGTTGCTCACCAGGTGGGTGCGTGCCAAGGTGTCGCAGTCGGCTGTGGTAAGGTCGCTGACGCTGTTCATGCCCCTGCTTTTGAGGTATGTGTTCACTGCATTGTTGTCTGGGACAAAGCATGTGTAGTGACCATAGGTGGCAAGCAAGTCCATGAGGCCTGCCCTATCTACTATTTCGGCAAACTCGCTGTATTGTTCGCGGGACTTCAGGTAGTCGCTTGCCATTTCACCTGTGAAGGTGTAGAAGTTTTCGCTGTCTGGCTCGTCGGAGCAAGAGCTGAGCGAGGGAGCCATTAGAGCAATCAGGCTTGCGATGCTGATGATTTTATGCTTTAAGTATTTCATGATAATCTCCTTTTTTGATGGCTATTTGTAACTTTCGTTTTCTCCACTGGCAAAAGCGGGATTTTGGCGAAGGTTCGGGTTTACTTTCATCTCCTCGTTGTTTATGGGCCAGTAGATGGCATCCATCTTCTGCAGCTTCACGGCAATGAGCGACGAGCCGGTGGTCACCTTGCGCAGAGCTGCTTGGGCGAGGAATGAAGTGTTTCCGTCGCGGCGTGCGTGGCGCACCAGGTCATACCATCTCTTGCCTTCGAACATCAGTTCGCGCTGGCGCTCGCGGAATACGAGGTTGTCCATTTGCTCCTTTGTCAGGTAGTCGCTTGCCACCAAGGTGTCTGTCAGGTTGGTTTGGCAAACGGAACGCTTGTTGACAGCATTGACCAGTGAGAAGGCTTGTGCCAAGATGGGGGTGTTGTGGTCGATGGTGGCTTGGTCGCTGCCTTCTTGCAACTTCTGTGTCAGCGCCTCGGCTTTGAGCAACATTATGTCGGACAAGCGATAGATTATCCAGTTGGCACCTGTCTGATTTTCCGTCCACCTGTTTCTGTAGGTCAATGATGGGACTTTGTCGGGGGTGGTGGAGGTTATGTCTATGCTTTGGTAAACATACTTGGCTATTGAGGATTCGCTGCTGCCATAGACACAATTTTCGTACATGCGAGCATCCAGCTTCTTGTTCTTGTCTTCGTATATTGAACGGCCGCTGGTTTTGTCTATGTCTTCCTTTATTATGTCGGATGGAGCCATTAGGCCTCTGGCATTGGTGGCATTCCCATAAAACGAGCTAACCGCTTTGTTGGCGGGCATGCCTCTGCCAGCAGAATTGTCATTGTAAACCAGCTGGAAGATTATCTCCTGTGAGGCTTTCTCGATTTGCTGGTCATCGGTGAACATGTAATTGAATGTGTTTCCGAATTCATTGGTTCCTATCATGCCACTGATAAGGGGGTATCCGTTTGTGCGCTCGAAATTGAGGTCGCTGGTCGAACCTGTCCTGCCTCCTCTTCCACTTCCTGTGCTGCTATGCATCAGTTCCTCTGCAAGCTTCTTCTTCGATTCTATCACCAAGTCTGCATATTCTATGCAGCGGTCATAGTCTTGTTTCCAGAGATACATCTCGCAAAGCATGGCATGGATGGCATCTTGGGTGATGCGACCGGTCTGGTATTCTTTCGAGGTGATGGGATAGCGTTTCACTGCCAATGACTTCACGCTCTCCAAATCATTGATGATTGAGTCAAGCACTTGCTCGAAAGTTGAGGCCGGCAGTGCCATCTCCTGGTCGTCGTCCGTGTAGGCCACTGTGGTGTAAGGCACGTCGCGGAAGGTGCGGATGAGGTAGAAATAGCAGAGTGACCTGAGTGCCACCATTTCAGACATGGTGGCGTTAAGCTCGCTCTCCGTATATCCAGGGTCGATGGATGCCACGCCAGGTGCATATTTCATCACGGTGTTGCATCGGTTGATGATGCTGTAGAAGTCCACCCATGTGGTATAGCCGTTGGTGGCCTTGATGTTCTCATTGAGCAGGTTGAGCAGGTTCTGGTCCTGGTCGCTGTTCAGACCCGGAGATATGTTCTCGCTTCTTGCCTCTCCCCATATCATCATGCGCTTGATACATGCTTCTGATTGAAGTGAAGAGTAGCATCCTGCCACGATGCCATCGACATCCGCCTTCTCTGTCCAGAACTTTTCCAATATTATTTCATTGCGCGGCTCGATTTCCAGAAAGTCGGAACAACTGGAGAAAATCATCGCTGCTGCCGGCACCAATGCCATGGTGGCGGCAAGATTGCGCAGTCTGTGGTATATATATTGTCGTTTCATGTCTTTTTTCATTACGTCTTTAATGTTCATGATGCTGCACTTAGAAATCAACTGTGATGCCGAGGGTGTAGCTGCGCGAACGAGGGGTCTGTGCATTGTCTATTGCTGGTGAGTAGCCCCATGCAGAGATGTCGGGGTCAACACCCGAATACTTTGTCAGTACGAATGGGTTGTTGACACTGCCATAGAACGAAATCTTGTTCAGACCGAGGAATTTCACATACTTTTGTCTCAGAGTGTACGACAATTGTGCATAAGCCATGCGGAGGTAGCTTCCGTCTTCCACGAAGCGGTCGCTCACCAGCGAGTTGTAGCTGCTGTTGCCGCCATACATTGCGCGTGGAATGGATGTTACGTCACCTTCCTTGCGCCAGCGATAGTTCACAGCTTGGCTTTGGTTGTTGTTGCCAACCATGGATTCTGCATTGAGACGTGCAATGTTGATGATCTTGTTGCCGTAGCGGTAGGTGAATGAAGTGGTCAGTCGCCAGTCCTTGTAAATGAATGTGAAACCGAAACCACCGGTGAGCTTTGGCAGTGAGCTGCCAAGATAGACGATGTCGAGGGCGTTGATCTGGCCGTCGTGGTTGATGTCCTCATAGATGGCATCACCGCCTGAGAAGCGGTAGTTCTTGCCCGAGCCGTCGTTGGTGTAGTTGTACATCATTCGTACAGGATTGCCCTGGCCGTCGCGGATGATGTGTCCGTCGGCACTGAGGGATACTGGTGCTGTCTTGCCACTTGCTATGAATTGCTCCTGCTCTTCATTGGTCATCCGCAAGAAGGTGCTGTAGTTGTATTGATAGACACCTTTGTAGCGGAAACCGTAAATGGCACCTAACGGGTTGTGTAGCTGCACGCGCTGCAGGGTCTCGCCATTGCCATAATTGTAGGTGGAGTTGTAGTTCTTGAGCACATATTCGTCCATTTCAAGCAATTCGTTGCGGTTGTTGCCGAAGTTGGCGTTCATGTCAATGATGAATTCGCCAATCTTGAAAAGACGGTTGGTGTTCAGGTGGAACTCCCATCCTGTGTTGCGCATCTTGCCCGTGTTGCGGTATGGCACGCTGCTGAAACCAGTGCTCGATGGAATGCGGTAGTCCTTGATAAGCATGTCGGTGGTTGTGCTGCTATAGCCCTCGATGCTCATGGTGAGCCTGCCGTTCAGGAATCCGAGATCGATACCGAGGTTGTAGCTCGAAACGATTTCCCACTTCATGTTGGTGAGGCGGATATTCACCGGAGTCATGGCGCTCATGTCAATGTATCTGTCTGCCGAGCCGTATTTTGACGTGTATAGGTAGTTTTGGCCTGGCTGGTTGCCCACGCGTCCCCAGCTGGGGCGTATGGCGAACATTGACAGCCATTTCTCAGCCCATTTCATCCATGGCTCATCGCTAATGATCCATTTTGCTGATGCCGATGGGAAATATCCCCAGCGGTTGCCTGGGCCAAACTTGGTTGTTCCGTCGGCACGGAGGGTGAAGTCTAAAATGTAACGCTCCTTGTAAGCGTAGTGTGTGGAGAAGGTGTAGTAGAGCGAGCGCCACTCGCTATAACCTGAGGACATCTTGCTGATGCGTCCACCTGCATCCGGGCTGACAATGCCGCCTGAAGGAAGTCCTGTACCGTCGGTTCCCTGGTTGTTGGAGGAGCCGGATGTAAGTTCCATACGTATCATGGACATGAGGGCATGGTCCTTGTTCTTGAAGGCGGGGATGAAGGTCAGAGTCTGCTTCGTGTTGAACGACACACTCTTGGAAGAGCCGGAGTGGCTGTTGTTGATGCCTTGGCTCCATGTGTTCGTAGTCAGCTCTTGTGGGTAGAAACTGTCGTCATATTGGTTGAATGTGCTCATATATACAGAGCCACGCCAGTTGAGCTGTGTCTTGTCGTAGTTGGTTCCGAGCAATTGGTAGTTGATCACCAACTCAGGCGACATGTCGTAGGTGCGGCGTTGGTTTTTGGCAAGATGGGCTGATGCAACGGGGTTGACGAGGTTTTTCTGGTTTGGGTTTCTCGCGTCACCGTTGAACACGCTGGATGCCGATTGCAGCATTTGGTAAAAGGTGTTGGTGTCCTTACCTGTTACCGGGTCTTGCTCGTAAATGGTCAAGTTTGGCATCTTGCGCTGTGCTATGGAGAGCAGGTCGTCGCTGTTCATGTCGTTCTTTGTATAGGTGAGCGCGAAGTTGGTGCTCACCATTATGCGGCGGCTGATGTTGTAGTCGAGAGCCACACGGGTGGAGAAGCGGTTGAGCTTCTGTTCGATGATGGTACCCGTCTCATGGTCGAAACCGCCACCAATGCGGAATGAGGCTTTCTCGCCACCACCACTCACGGTGACGTAGTGGTTTTGTCTCAAACCCCATTGTGTCACTGCGTCGCGCCAGTCGGTGTTGTTGTTGTATTGCTCATATTCTGAGAAAGTCGGGTCGTAGTTGATTTCCGGCACATTGGCTGATGCCGCGTCGTTTTGGTTGGGATTGAAGTATGCCTCTTTCAGAAGCATGGTGTAGTCGTCACCGCTAAGCAGTGCATATCCCTTTGGCTGATATGTGCCTGTGAGCTTGAGAGAGTAGGTAAGTTTCGGAGGTCCTGGAGCACCACGCTTGGTGGTGAGCTCGATGACACCGTTGCCGCCAAGTGAGCCATAAAGGGCTGTGGCAGCGGCATCCTTCAGCACATTGATGCTGGCGATGTCCTCCGGGTTGATGTTCAGCAGTTCGGCGAATTTCTCGTTGTTTGCAGAAGCGAGGTCGAAATTGTCGAGGTTCACCTCGCGTATGTTGCTGTCCACCACAATCAGCGGGTTGGCATTTGTAAGGGTGGAGAGGGTGGAGGCACCACGCAGACGCATGGTTGAGCCTGCACCAAGGTCTCCAGAGTTGCCGATGACGTCGAGACCAGCTATCTGTCCTTGGAGAAGTTCGTCAATGGAGGTGACGCCGAGTCCCTCGAATTGCTTCATGTTGAGGCTCTGGGTGGCATACGACAATTCACGCTCTGGAATGGGGAGCGAGTTGCCTTTGGCACGGCGCTTGGAAACGACGGTGACTTCTTGCAGTTGGGCTGCCGATTCAAGCTTGATGTCGTATGTGGTCTTGTTGATGGGAAGTGTCACCGTCTTCATTCCCACGTAGGAGAAGCGGATCTTGTCCTTTGGGTTTTGTATCTTCATGGTGAAGTTGCCGTTCAGGTCGGTGACAGCACTCTCGATGATACGGCCATTGCCATCGATTTCGCAGACGGCAGCGCCAATCAGTGGCTCCAGGTCATCGCTCACCGTTCCGTGTACCGACGTGATTTCCTGACCGTAGACTGCCAGGGTCATGGCCTGCACCAACAGGGTCAAAAGTATATATCTGATTTTTCTCATACCTTATTTCCTCCTTATCTTTTTAAGTTGTTGCCTCCAGGGGGTCATGTTCTTGTAGTAGAGTGCATCGTCGATTAGATGCACCACAGCATCGGAGGTCATGAATATGGTGGCGGTGTTGCTGCCCACGGCTCCGTCAAACCAGTAGTCGCGGCATATCTGGTTGTAGAGACCGTCTCTTGTGATGACATGGCGCACATTGCCCATGACATCGGTGACAGTCAGCTGTCCACCTGCTGCGTTGGAATGCAGCGGGTAGAAACGTCCGGTCTCGGGATTGCGCATCATGCTCTCGTAAACGTTTTGATAGGTGCCGTTCTCTGGGGCCATGTTGATGGCTACGGAGTGGTCTTGTACGTGGTAGCGCACGAAGTCCACTATGATGTTCTTCAACACATTGCGTGCACTGTCTGCCAATGCTTCTGTTCCCCAGATTTCCTCGGTCTGTGCCTCATAGTCTTCCCAAGTGGGGAGAATGCCTTGGTCGATGAGCCTCTGGATGGATTCGTTGGTGGGTACGTAGACGGTGTAGTTGTAGTTGTCGAACAGGCGGAAGTTCTTGCTGCCTTGGTCGGTAAGACCTGCATTGTATTTGTTGCTCAGCTTGGAAATCATCAAGCCTGTATCGTCGTAGTCGATGAGGTCGAGGAACTTGCTGAACATGTCGTTGCCCTTGAGAGTGAGATAGAGTGATTTCTGTGCGGCCAGCGGCATGCGCTCGTTGACTTGGTACGACTTGCCGTTCACCTTGGTGTATATTTCTCCTTCTTTCACCTTCAGCGAGCGGTTGTGTTCCATGTCCCATCCTCCTGCGAAGGCCAGTTTGTTCTCTCCATCGCTCATCTTCTGAACATGAAGCAGAGTGCCTCCCTTGGATTTGTAGTACTCATGGCCGTCTTCCACGTCACCCACGATGATGAGCTGGTCCATAAGCCTTCTCAGACGGTCGTTGATGACGCTTCTTGACACTGTGGCTTGCGTGCGTGCTCCTTTGATGATGTTTCCTTCCTCGTCGATGGTACAGTTGTATCGGCGAGCTTGCACGCGGTCGGCTTGCGGCTTGGTCGGGTCGTAGTAGAACTCAAGCAGTGAGGGGGCTTCATAGCCTGTGCTGTTTTCCACCTTGCCATAGAATGCCGGGTCTATATAGTACATCATGCCATCGTTGGTGGGGAGCAGCAGACTGTAACGTGAGTCCATGGAGAGCAGGTAGGGTAGGAAGTTCAGCTCGTCGATGGCCCAGTAGATGATGTTCATTGTCGAGGCGTGTGCCAGGGCGGGGTAGGCCACAGATGAGTATTCGGCTGGCGTGAACACCTTGTTCACCAAATAAACCACGCCGTTGCAACCCATGAAGCATGAGTCCACGTCTTCCTTCTTGATGCCCAATGGTTCCTTGGCATCGTTGAGCACATTGTCAAATTTTGAAGGTATGGCATTGGTGAATGTAGGCAACATGTTCACATTCAGCAGCTTTGCCAATGTGGCATCGGGGATGCTGTCCCATTCCTTGTACTCTGTCTGGAGGTCGCGTCCCTCGTTGTTCCACCATTTTGTCAATGCCTCGTTGGTAGGCACTATCATGGCTGCTGCATCATAGTGCAGGTCGTAGTCCATGGTGTTGACGTACATGTATTGGTTCCATCCTGGGTCAAAGGATAGCAGGGCAGTCACGGCTTCCTTGTCCGGGTCGGTGTCGTTGGCTACCTGTCCCACAGAGTTCTTGCTGAAGTAGCGCAGTGAGTAAACGGAATCCTGGTTGTTGTATAGGCGGTTGTATTGCTTTGTGGCTGCATCCTCGTAATAAGGTGCCGAGAAGCGGTCTATCAGATGCGACCACATCGACATTTGCGGATGTTGGCGCAAGATTTCAGCCATGTTGGGTGATGATTCTATCACACCGTCCACCTTGTGGATGTATCCGTTCTTGCAGGTGATGTCGTGGTCGAGGATTCGTTTGCCATTCACCCATGCCTCTTTTATCGAAGATGCCTGGTGGTTGGTCAGGATGGCGAGGTCCTCGTTTGTGATGTTGTAATACTGCATGAAAGCAGGCAGGAAGTGTATCATTGGTGCTGTGGTGGCATCCATCAATATGGGGATGCGCTTGTTGCCGTCGCGATATTTCTGCCATGTATAGTTGTTGGGCATTTCCGCAGGTGACATCACATGGACGGAGTCGTAGATTGTGGTGGCTGTCTCGCGCCTCATGCACAATCCCTCCATGGGAGGTGTTCCGCTCACATTCGACAGCAACTCGATGAGATAGGCATTGTTGATCATCGAGTTGTTGAGCAAGAGTTTCTTTTGTGCCAAGCTCAATTGTTCGTAATTGTTTACGCCCCAGCTGTTTTTCCCAAACCATTTCTTGAATGCCTCGTCGTTGGCAGCAAACAGGGTCTTGGAGCCGGTGTGGCTCAGCACCTCTTTCTGGTCGAGGTCGTCAATCAAGCGTAGAAGCGTGCTGTATTCACCTTCTTTCTGCAGCTGCGCATAGATGGATTCGCCCAACCATGACGGTTGGCCAGTGAGTATGTTGTCGTCTTCGCATGACTGCAACGACCATACTCCCATGAGCAGTCCACAGCCAAGCATGGCGAATTTGCGTATCCGCTTGAACGACTGTTGTCCTTGCTTTTTTTGTTTCATAGTCATTTGGATTTGTATTAATATAGATTTGATTGTTCCCTTGAATATTTGCGCTCTGTCTTGTCTCGTAGTTTTGTGTTGCTCCTATATTATATATAAAAAGGTGGGTTTCCTCTTGCAGAGGGATATCATCATCCCGCAGATGATGTTATCGCTCCGGCCCTTGTTGGCGGGGATGTTTCCCTTTCATTGGTAAGAATTAGGATTTTTTGTGCTGCTGAAAAAGTCAAAGTGACTGGTGGGCGAGCTTTTTGCTCGCCACCAGTCATTTGATTCAAGCTTTATTCATAAAGGATTATCATCTAATCTTGAATGAATTAGATTACTTCACGGTAACCTTCTTCATGCGCACGGTACCGTCGGAGAGGGTCTCACGCACGATGTTGATGCCCCTCTGCAGGGTGCTTGTACGTGTGCCGTTCACAGTGAAGATTTCTGCGCTCACCACGCCAACGCCATTCAGCTCGTCGATGCTCAATGGGTTGCCGCTTGGCTCAAGTGCGCTGTTGTTGCCGTAGTAGAAGAGTTGCCAGTTGGTCCACAATGTCCAGTCGTCGGTGACTTGTACGTCTTTCTTCAGACCAATCACGAGCTTGCCTTCTTCACCCACCTTCACTATCACGTTGTTGTTGGCGTAGAGTGGTGTGCCGTCGGCACCTGGGGTCTGGAATGCGTCAGCACCTGTAGCCATGCTGTTGGGCACTGCAAGGAAGCTTTCTTCGTTGGCGTATACCCAACCGTCGGAAATGCCTTCCATTACAAGGGCTTGTGAAGCAAGACGGTGGAGAGCAACACTCACGGTGTCCTCACCAGCAGCTGCATAGAGGAATGAGTTGTTGTTGGCTGTTGGATCCTCAATGAAGGTGTCATAGTCGTTCTTGGCACTTCCGTAACGGAAGAAGCCTTGTACGGATACCTTGTAAGTACCTGCTGGCAGGCCTTGCAGCAACTGGAAGTAGTTGAAGTTGGTGTTGAACTTCTCTGCGTCATTGGCAGTGGCGTTCACAGCAGCACCACCTGTCCATCCGTTGTCGTTGCCTTCAACGTATGCTGGGTTGACAATCACTGTGGTGCACTCCACTGGGTTGGCATCGCTGGCATTTGCCATGTCAACTGGCAGACCAAGACGGTTGATCATGCGGTTGATTTGGTTGATCAGGTCTTCCACATCGCTGTTGGCATATGAGTGGTTCTGCAAACCGTCGGCGATGGATGCGTTCAGGGCATTGGCTTCTGCAATGATGTCTGCTGATGCTACAGCATAGCTGATGGCAGCGGCCAGACGCTCGTTGGCTTCTTCAAGTTTTGCGAAGAGAGCCTTGGATTGGTTCACGGCTTCCTGCATGTCGAAGAGTCTTGTGAGAGCCTCGAACATTGCCTTTCCTTCGTC
Organism: uncultured Prevotellaceae bacterium; assembly: GCA_946406585.1. Next base: position 26,854 of record CAMJLI010000009.1, read on the forward strand.
GCCATTCACCACTTCCTTGGCTTGTGCGATGGCAGCCTGGAGGTCGGCATATACGTCGGTTCCGATAGAGCCGTTGAGGGCATTCTCACCGTCGATGATGGCTTGCTCAAGCACTGGGCGGATCACGTCGGCAGCATAGCCTTGGTAAACGAGTTGGAAGTTGTCCCAGATACTCCAGCTGTCGCCCAACTGGTTGGAAGCACCCTTCACACCAATTCTCATTGGGTCGCCTTCCTGTGCAATCAGACCGTATGCTGACTGTGTGTACATGCCTGCAGCGAATGCCACAGAAGCACTTTGCATGCCGTTGGGGAAGTAAACAACTGTTCCGTCGGGCAGGCTCTCTGATGAGTAGTCGCTGCTCTGCTCGCTGTAGAATGTAGCGTCGTAAATCTGAGTCGGGTCGCCATATACATTGGTGAATGGAGTGGCGTTGGAGTTCATGTAAACGAATACAGGGCAGGTCTCCCTAGTGGTGTAGGTCTCGCCATTGAGGAATGCCTGGAATGCAGTACGTCCGTAGCGATAGAATCCTTGCACCTTGATCTCATAAACACCTACTGGGGCGTTCTCCACCACTTGGTAGATGTCGAAGTTGGAGTTGTTCCAAGCCTCGTAGCATGGGTTGGAAGCCAAACCACCGGCGGTCACGTTGCCACCTGATGCAGCTACGCGGGTCCAACCTTCACCATACTGTGTGAAGTTGGGGTTCACCATGAGGTCGGTCATGTCGGCTGGTGGCATCGGGTGACGCATAGCCTCGCTGATCATTGCCTGTACATTGGCAATCTCTTCTTCAAGTTGCTCGTTGGTGTAGGTGCGGGCTTGCAGGATTTCCTTGGCGTCAAATTCTGCCCAGTCGCTCAGGTCGTAGGTGAAGTCTGGGTCGATGTCGTCTCTTGCAGCAGTGGCGAGGGCCTTCTCCTGCATCTCTTGGAATTTCTTCCAGAGTTCCACGTTCTTCTTCAGAGCTGCTTCAGCAGATTGTATTGCTGCCATGGCAGACATGATTTCTTCCTTGGTGGTTGCTGCTCTCAGGGCATTTGCTGCATCGTTGAATGCATCCAGGTAAGATTGGGTGAAGACCACGTCTGTCAGGTCGGGAGTCTCAAGGTTGGCGATGCTCGAGTTCTTGATGAGTTCGAAGGCGTCGTTGCCGTTACCGTAGTAGGTCAGAGTGAACTCGTTGAAGATTGACCAGTCGTTGCCAATGGTGTTGTCCTTGCGAACACCAATCTTCAGGTTGCCGTCGCTCACTGCGATGATGACTGAGTTGTCGTTGCAATAGCCTGCTTCGAAGAAGTCAGCAGCTGCATCCATGTAGTTGGGGATGGTGTATACCATGCCGGTCTCGTCGTCTGTTGCTGTCACCCATCCGCCAGTGCCTACTTGCTCGGTGAGCAGCGGTGTGAATGGAGATGCGATGCTTGCCACGAGGCTGTCGGTTGTGGTGGCTGCATAAACCTTTGCATATCTTGATGCCTCGTCCTGTGCCTTGAAGTGATTGTAGGCTGTTTGTGCGTCACCGGCACGATAGAATGCCACGACGTTCAACTTGTAGACACCTTCGCGCATGCCAGTGATTTGCTGGTATGTGTCATAGGTCTTGTTGTAGTGCTCGGCGTTGTCCTTGGGGTTGTAGCTGCCGAAGCCTGTACCCGACCAGTCGGTGTACTTGTTGCCGATGAACGATGGGTTCTTAATGTAGAGGTTGGTCACGTCAACGGGGTTTTCCACAGTTGCTTTGTCGATGTTCTCCAAAGCAAGCTCGTCTTCACGGGCCTTGATGGCTTCTTCGGTAGCCTTGATGGCTGCTTCAATCTCCTCGAGTGTGCTGTTGGTGTTGTTATAGACAGCTATCTGGTCTGCCACGTTTGCACCAATTTCCTCTGCCTTGTTGAGCAGGTCCTTCAGCTGCATGGCTGCGGTGTAAATCTTCACTTGTGCCATGTATGTCTCACCTGATGCAATGGGCAGGAACTTCCAGTCGATGAAAGCACCGCTTCCTGCTTCGTTGTTGGCTGACAGGGCAGTGTTTGCTGGGTTTTCTACAGTGTTGAGACCCACAAACAGTGTGTTGTTGTTCACTGTGGGGTTCTGTGCCGATGGGGCGAGGCGATACACTTGGTCGCCCATTGAGGTGATCTCCCACAGGTGGTCGGCCTGCCCGTTGTAGTCAACGTACATGCTGACACCGTCGTCAACAAACCACCACCAGAGCCAGGCACTCTTGCTCTCGCAATAGTCGATGATGTGGTAGACACCTTCCATGCCTTCGACGGACTCGATTTTCACTTTCAGTCCGCTTGTGCCAATACTGGCTTGTGTACCCCATGCGTTGCCCTGAGTGAACAGCAGTCCGCTGCCGGTGTTGTAGAGGTAGTATTCCTCTCCTTCCACCCAGGTGGCGTACTCCGCTGGCGACGGCTTTGTCCATACATTGTCGTCAACGGCTTGTGCTGCATTACTTCCGAAAAGAAGCACTGCACCTAAAGCAAGTAGTTTTGCAATTTTCATAAAGGTTAAAATTAAAAAGTTAATAAATATCCTGCAAGTGCGTTAGCAGGTGCAAAAATAAAAATAGGTTTCAAATTTCGAAATTTTCTTTAGGATGCGCTTTCTACGAATCACTCGCCCTGCGCTTGATATAGTTTGTAGTCTTTTAGGTTG
>CAMJLI010000010.1 GCA_946406585.1 uncultured Prevotellaceae bacterium
AAAAAGGAGGAAATAATTTCATTTTTCCACCAAAACAAGTATTTTTGCAGCAAAAAAAAAATAAAAGAAGGAGGGAATCCAAGAAACTATTACAATTATTTAGAACATTTAGAAAAGAACAAACATGTATTGGAACGAAAGTATTGAGTGCATGGATCGCGACCAATTGCGCGAAATCCAAAGTCGTCGGTTGAAAAAGATTGTGAACTATTGCTACCACAACACTCCATTCTACAGGAAGAAATTTCAGGAAATGGACCTTTCCCCCGATGACATAAACGGCATTGAGGACATCACAAAACTGCCTTTCACCGAAAAGACAGACCTGCGCGACACATATCCTTTTGGATTGGCCGCCGTGCCCATGAGCCAGATAGTGCGCATACATGCTTCTTCCGGCACCACAGGCAAGCCCGTGGTCGTGCTTTACACACGCAAGGACATTGCCATGTGGACCGAGAGCATCAGCCGTGCCTTCACAGCCTACGGAGCCACCAAGGAAGACATCTTCCAAGTATCCTACGGCTATGGTCTTTTCACTGGAGGTCTTGGAGCTCACGAGGGCGCTACAAACATTGGTGCCAGCGTGATACCAATGTCGTCGGGCAACACTCAAAAGCAAATCACCCTGATGCACGACTTCGGCACCACCGCCCTGTGCTGCACTCCATCCTATGCCATGTTTTTGGGTGAGGCCATGCGTGAGTCGGAATGGCCTCGCGAAGAATTCAAACTCCGGATAGGTGCTTTCGGTGCAGAGCCATGGACAGAAAACATGCGTGTGAAGCTTGAGGAATCGTTAGGTATCAAGGCATACGACATTTATGGCCTGAGCGAGATTGCCGGCCCCGGCGTAGGATTTGAATGCCAATGCCAGAACGGCACCCACCTGAACGAAGACTATTTCCTCCCCGAGATAGTCAATCCAGAAACAGGAGAGCAATTGCCAGAAGGCCAGTTTGGTGAATTGTGTTTCACCCATCTCACCAAGGAAGGCATGCCATTGTTGAGATACCGCACCCATGACCTCACAGCCCTTCATTACGAGAAATGCTCCTGTGGCCGCACACTGGTGAAGATGGACCGCATACTCGGCCGTTGCGACGACATGCTCATCATCCGTGGTGTCAACGTGTTCCCATCCCAGATAGAGGCCGTAATACTGAAGCAAGCCGAATTCGAGCCACATTTCATGCTCGAGGTAGACCGCGTGAACAACACCGACACCAGCCTCTTGAAAGTAGAGGTGAAAGAAGAATACTTCACCGACAACATGTCTGACATGGTAGCTTTGCAGAGAAAACTGGAAGGCGAGCTACGCAGTGTCATTGGTATTGGCTTCAAGATCAAGTTGGTGGAGCCAAAAGGCATAGAACGCTCAACAGGCAAGGCAAAGCGCGTGATAGACAAGCGAGTGCTATAAAAACAGAACAACCAAAACCCAAATACCATGTTAGCAAAGCAATTATCCATATTTTTGGAAAACAAGTCAGGCAGACTGACAGAGGTGACCGAAGTTCTTGGCAAGGCAGGAATAAACCTCTCTGCCATGAGCATAGCCGACAATTCAGACTTTGGCATACTCCGTTGCATCGTCAGCGACCCCGAATTGGGCTATAAAGTACTTAAAGAAGCTCATTTCACAGTCAAGATTACTGATGTGATAGGCTTTACATGCCCTAACACTCCAGGATCGCTTGCCGTTGTGCTTCAATGCCTGTCGGATGCCGGCGTATTCATTGAATACATGTACTCATTCAGCAATGGCGACAGTGCGAACGTAGTGATTCGCCCATCAGACCTCAGTTTGTGCGACAAGATCTTGCAATCGAAGAAAATCGACCTGCTTGCCGCCAGCGACCTGTATCGCCTGTAGGAATCATACATCCACATTCAGACCAACAAGCGGGGGAGCGTGATGAAACACACTCCCCCGCTGTCATTTTTCAAGTTGGATTATTTCAAGCAGCTATTGCGTCATGTTTCAACTATGCACGAAAGTACCTATAGGCTCGCCTTCCATCACCTTTTTCAGGTTGCCCACCACATCCATGTTGAACACATAGATAGGCAGGTTGTTGTCATTGCACATCACGACAGCAGAGAGATCCATCACCTTCAGCCCCCTGGCAAGTATTTCTTCGTATGTAATATCGTCGAATTTCACTGCCGTGGGGTCTTTCTCCGGGTCGGCAGTATAGATGCCGTCCACCCTTGTGCCTTTCAGCATCACATCGGCTTCTATCTCCACGCCTCGCAGCGAGGAGCCTGTGTCTGTGGTGAAATAAGGCGAGCCGGTACCGGCAGAGAAGATGCAAACTTTTCCTGCCTCCATCGCTTCAATGGCCTTCCACTTGGAGTAGAACTCCCCTATCGGCTCCATGCGTATGGCAGTGAGCACTTTGTTATCCACTCCCACAGAAGTGAGAGCCGAACTTAGGGCGAGCGAATTGATGACAGTGGCCAACATTCCCATCTGGTCTCCCTTTACCCTGTCGAAACCCTTCGTTGCACCACTCAAGCCCCTGAAGATGTTTCCACCACCTATTACAATACCTATTTGCACACCCATGTCATGCACTTCCTTTATCTGATTGGCATATTCAGCCAAACGTTCTGGGTCTATTCCATAGCCCTGCTTGCCCATGAGACTCTCGCCACTGAGCTTCAGTAATATTCTCTTGAATCTTGCCATATTTGTTTGATTATATTGGTTGGTATATCTATCTAATTAAATAATAAGCCACTGATGCCTTGCCATCAAAGCAAGAACTCCACCTCCTTGAAAGCATACATCCTCTTTCGTCCCTCTTCATCAACCAGGCAGAGATGCCCATCATTTTCCACATGGCTGATGGTTGCCACAAAAGCGCCATCCTTATCACGATAGCGATGCCATCCGTCCCGTCTGTACAGCATCTGATGATAACGCTGGATAATGTCATCCTCCATTCCACTTTCGAGGAGAGCCATTTCCAGTTCAAACTCATCAATGACACGCATTCCCACCTCTTCCACAGACAAGGTGTGGTGGAGTATCTGAGCCAAGGACACGGGATTTGGAGCATCGCCAAGGAATTCTGTCTGGTTGACATTCAGTCCTATCCCGAAAATGCAACGCTGCAAGCCATGGCTATTGACAGTAGTCTCGATAAGAGTACCACTAATCTTGCTGTCGTGCCAGTAAATGTCATTTGGCCATTTCAAGGTTATCCCCTCGACATAAGAGGCCAATGCATCGCCCACAGCCAAAGCCCCTGCCTCAGAGAGAAGGAATTGCCTTGTGGGATGCACGTATGTGGGATGCACCAATATGCTCATCAGCAAGTTTTTGCCCCGCTCGCTCTCCCATTTGTTGGTTCCTTGCCCTTTTCCTGCTGTCTGAAAGTCGGCTACGACCACGGTCATGTCTTCTGGAGCCTCCTTCATGTCGTGCAACCAGCGGTTTGTGGAGTCTGTCTGTTCAAGGTGTATGATATTTCTTTTCATCAGCATTCATCCTTATCGAGGCACAAAAGCATTTTCTATGTGATTGATTACAGCCTCATCATCATGACCAACAATAGACAGGATGTCGAATCTCACTGGCAAATCAACAGCATATCTTCTAACATAAGCATTTGCAGCCACAATCATGTTTCTCATCTTGCGCCAATCCACAGCTTCTTCAGGCTGCATGTATGCATCATCGCTTCTGGTTTTCACTTCTACGATTACAAGCGTGCCACCTTTCTCGTCAATAGCCACTATGTCGAGGTCACGATGCCCCAATTTCCAATTACGATGGCAAATGGAGTATCCTTTCCTCTGCAAATAATCGGCTGCCAGCTGTTCGCCCCACCGCCCATAATCGTTGTGTTTTGCCATGATCTCTATACGGGTTAGGTTTCATTCCAGAAGACAATGATGTGCATTGCTTATTAAATACAAAAGTAAGAAAAAAAAACGTGATGTTCAAATTTTCCATTGTTTTTCTATACATCATGCCAAGCAATCAACTCACACCCAATAGCCTGCTTACCTATAAATTTAGAGAAACAAGTCAAGATTTGAAACTTAATATGTATATTTGCAAATAAAAACAGCCATAACGACACCCACCACAATGAAAGACAATCAATTTTCCACCCCCCGCAAAGTTACAGATTGCACTGTTCTAACAGATGCGGCACAACTTAGCGACGAACAACGGAAGACCGACGAACAATACATGCAGAAAGCATTGACAGAAGCTCGTGCAGCCGGTATGCAGGGCGAAGTGCCAATAGGTGCCATTATCGTATGCGGCAACCGCATCATAGCACGAGCACACAATTTGACAGAACTGCTTCACGACGTGACCGCACATGCAGAAATGCAAGCCATCACTTCCGCCGCGAATGAGTTGCAAGGGAAATATCTCACCGACTGCACTCTTTATGTTACTGTGGAACCATGCGTGATGTGTGCCGGGGCGATAGGATGGGCACAGATACGCCGCATCGTCTATGGCACTACCGACGAGAAACGCGGCTATCGCACCTATGCTCCTAAAGCCATGCATCCCAAAACCATCGTCGTGGGAGGAGTTCTTGAAGAAGAATGCCGCAAATTGATGGTAGATTTTTTCAAAAACCGAAGATGAAGAAACCCATGGCTTGCGAAGACAAATAAACAAGAGGGATGCCGAAAGGCATCCCCCTTTGTTTTAGGTTAAATATGGCATTAGTCATTCTCTACAAGACCAGAGTAACGTATGCCACTGACCTTGTACTTGGCATATCCATCAGCAGGATACCAAGGGTCATCTTTGTAAGTCACATAGAAGATGATGGAGTCTGCTGGCGAGCCGTTATTTTGCCTTCCAGCACCCTTCAAAATCTTACCATCGATGGTGACAGGCATGGCCTTCTCCTCATGGAATATGTTACCGTTAGCATCCTCCCACTGGTAGCCAACGCCAAAGTTCTGTGAATCAACCGACTTGAATGTCAGGTTGGCTTGGTCGATGTTCACTTTGGCCTTTATCGTATAGGTGGGGAAGAAACCGTAGCTCTGCCAGTAATCAGCATAACTTTCAGCAAAATTGCCGATGCCCATGTTATCGACCCACATCTCTGAAGGAGAATTGTCAGCGGTGTTGTAAGTCAGAATTAAAGTTCTGGGATTATCCAAACCAAAATAGTTTTCACCATCGTTAGGGGAACCATCAAGAGTTGTCTTTATAATGTTGCCATTATCATCGACAGCATCTACGGTGCAATACCATTGGCCGGCCATGCTCTCAGTGGCGGTGCCACCGATTTCTTCTTTCTCGCAAGATGTGAATGTCAAACCAAGCAACAATGTTGCTGCAAAAAATAATACTTTTTTCATATTCTATCGTTGCTAAGTTATTTTGTTAACCTTACAGTGAATGGAGCATCAAAGTCCATGTCGAGGGACACCGTACCCGTTACAGGGTCATAAGAACCGTTCAGCAGAGTAGGCTTGTCGTCTCCCCAATACCATTCTCCAGTTTCGAGCACCTCGATGGTGTTGTCGGCGTTGAGTTTGAGGGTTGCCTCAAGGAAGAAGTCGTATCCATAGGCATCATATCCTGGATAACGTCCGTAACTGTAGAAGCCACCTGCGAGGTCGTTGATCTCATAAGTTCCATCACCATTGTCAGTAATGCTGATGGGAGAATTGAAGTAATGCCTGCTTCCATATTGGCTCTCTCCGAAATAAAGGCTGGCGAAGTTGTTCTTGTCCACCACTGCCACCGTACGCGAGGCAGAAGCTGAGAATCCATCAGGATTGACCACACTGTAGCTGAGTGTGTAAAATCCCATTTTGTTGGTGTTCACGGTTCCATTGGTGACGATTTTGTCAGAGACATCCTCACCACCCATGGTAGCCTTGCAACCGGGGTCGTTGAAAGCACTGCCCAACGGCGTAGTCATGTAAGCATCGCCAACAAGATCGAGGATGGCATAATAAGTGATTCGGCTTTTGCCTTCCGATTCATCATCGCCGCAGCTCGTCAGCACAGTAGGAGCCAACAGTGCGAGCAAAGCTGCAAATAATATGTTCTTTTTCATTTTTTTCATCTTTTAGGAAATAATCATTGTTGTGCCCAGAAGATTGGTTTCAGATAGTCGGCATTCTCAAACTTAGGCGCATTGCCATTGCTTGAAGAGGAAGAAGAGGCAAACGGCCAGCGCTCGATGATATGGTTGTTTCCGATGTTACCATCCACCTGGATGGGAGTATAGAGCGTTCCCGGCTGGTAGAGTTGTGGAGAGTATGCATCCGTGTCGATGTTATATAGCTGAACGCCCGTCACATTGCCGAATGCGGGGTAGCGCAGGCGGCGCAACTCACACCATGACTCGAAGTTGTTGACACCAGCGAGAGCCACCCACTTGGCGATGCCCAGCACCTTCTTGTAAGTGCTTTGGTCATAAGGATTGTGTGTGAGGTACTCGTCGGCTCCGCCAACACCTGCAGAGGCGAATGAAGCCTGCACAGCGGCAGCATAGTGTGCGGAAGCCTGTGCCACGTCATTCTTGCGAGCAAAGTATTCAGCGATGAAGAACTCAATCTCCGATACGGTGATGAGATAGACCGGCGAATTGTATGCCATCTTAGGACGGCACCAATAAGCAGACTTGTAGCTGTCAGTAGTGGAGAAGTTTGTTCCAGACACACCACCAGTGAACTCACCCGAGCTATTCTTGTCGAAGAAAGCTGCAAGACGTGGGTCTTCATAGACCACATCACCATTAGCATCTTTCAACTGCATGGTACCCACGAGGGCAATGTTGGCAGTAACGTTGATCTGAGTAGAGCCGAAGGAGGTGGAGAACTCCTCTGAATAATAGGGGTTCATCTGTCCTGTCTCATTGGCCCAGCAACTGGTGTAAGCCACATCTTCAGTGGGCAGGTTGCCCTCGCTGATGATGGCAGCAATTTGAGCATCTACATTTGCCACACCACTCTCACGAGAGAGGATCTTGAGTTTCAAGGCATTGGCAAACTTTATCCAGTTGGCGGCAGTCTGTCCCTTGTAGAGGAAGTTGGTAGCTACCACATCGGCGTCATTGGCCTTGGCGAGAGCCTCATCAAGTTCTTTCAAGATGCCTTCATAGACCACGGAACCTTCATCGTAGTGAGGCGAGGAGTTGCTAATGTCGAGAGCTTCGCTATAAGGCATGCTTCCGTAGCAATCCACAAGAGCCTGCAAGGTGAAGCAACGCAAAGTGGTGGCTGCAAGATAGGTACCCCATTCTTCATTCTTTTCGGCCAGGTTCATAATGGTCTTCAAGTTCTTCAGTGCCACACGGTTGAGCTGTGAATAGGCGCTGGAAGAGCGCACAGGCGACATGGTGAACTGAGAATAGTCCACATAGTTGCTGGTACCGAACATGTGTGCATAATGTTGTGAGAAATAACCCCCTGGGATACGGAGCAAGTTGCCGTAAGTGGAGGCGAGTCCCATCTCTGCAGCCGGCAGCATGATGCTTGTTGTCATGTTCTCCTCAGTAGGAGAGTTTGGGTCCTGGTTTATGTCAAGATAGCTGTCGCAAGAAGTGGCAGCAAGCCCCAGGACAATAGTTGATATAATGATAGATTTCTTCATTTGTTTAGTCCTCCTTCATATTAAAATTTCACACCAACATTGAAGCCGAAGGTACGGCAGCTTGGGTTGACATACAATTCACCGAATTGTCCTTCGAGGTCATTGCCATCAGTGCTACCCTCTGGGTCGATGAAAGTGTTGTTCTTATTAGTCCAAGTGAACACGTTGTTGCAGAATACGGACAGGTTGATGTCGCTCAGGTAGAGCTTGCTCACAATCCACTTTGGCAGACTGTATGACAAAGTGATGTTGCGCAGTTTGACAAACGACTTTTCAAGCAGGTAAGCCTCGCCGCCTTGTCCCCATCCATACTTGTTGTAATAATCCTGATAACTTTGGTTGTTCAGATAAATCGGTTGGGTGTTCTCCACATATTGGGGAGCATCAGCTGTACCAACATTCACTACGGAGTTGGGAATGACAAACGGGCGACGATCGTTATACATGGTCACCTCACCGTTTCCGGTGAACTGCATCAGGTTCTTGGTGCGTGAGAACATGTATCCTCCCTTGCGGATGTCAAGTGCTGCACTGAGTGACAGTCCCTTCCAAGAGAATGAGGTGGTGAGACCACCAGTCCAGTCGGGATTAATATTCTTGCCAGTATCCTTCAAGTCTGCGGTCAAGAGTGGTTGTCCGTTTCCATCGACAATGAGTTTCCCGTCTGCAGTATATTGAGGCATATAGGTGTAGTATTCACCCAATGGGTTGCCTTCCTCGGCATACATGTAAACGGCATCGTTTCCTGCTGAGAAACTATTGATTACAGTCTTTCCACCTTCGAGGCTTGATGGCATGGAGAGTACCTTGTTGACGTTCTTGGCAAAGTTGAAACCCAAATCCCAACGGAAGTCCTTGGTGCGTATTGGGGTGGTGTTGATGAGCAACTCAATACCGCGGTTTCTCACATTACCGAAGTTGGTCACCATGTATGCGTATCCAGTAGCAGGATCTACAGGCAAAGTGAAAATCTGGTCTTTAGTCTCGCGGTTATAATAAGCGAAGTCCACATTGATGCGGTTGCCTAAGAAAGCGAGATTGAGACCCACTTCATACTCTGTGGTCATCTCAGGTTTCAAGCTCGTGCTGCCAATTGTGGCGGACTCTTGGAAAGCATTGATGCCGCTCATCGGGAAGCTTGCCACGTCACTTGCGTAATAAGCACGTGATGTACCTTGGATGAAGCGAGCCGAAGTTTGATAGGGGCTTGCATCATTACCTGTCTTTCCGTATGCAAGACGAATCTTGCCAAAGTCAAGGATGTCGTTCTTTGGTATGAGCTTGGTGAAGATCCAACTCAGTGTCACACCAGGATAGAAATAGCTGTTGTCATTGATAGGCAGCGTGCTCGACCAGTCGTTGCGAGCGGTCAGTCCGAGATAGAGCATGTCATCCCATCCCAAGGTCACGTCGCCAAAGAGACCCACAAGGCGTCTCTTCGACTGGCTCTCACCCAAGGCAGATTTGGTGGCGCCATTGCTCAAATCCCAGAATCCAGTGTTGAACGTCAGTCCATCCGTCTGGCCTTCCATATAAGTACTATAACGCTCATTCATGTTGACACCAGCAACGATGTTCACATCCAGTTTGCCACCGAGGTATTTGTCATTCCAATTGGCAAGGAAATCATGGTTGGTCTCATAACTTCTACGATAACGAGAAAACACCCAACCATCTTGGTTCATTTCGCTGGGAGCATATCCATAATTCTCGTTGATGAGTGCATCGTCAAGAGTGATTTGAGGCATACCAATCTTAATGTCGAAATCGGTGTAGTCGAAACCGAAACGATAGGTAAGAGTCAACTGCTTCAGTGGTTTGATGTCGGCTTGGATTCTGCCATGGATTTGCTTGGCGTCATTGCTGTTGTGGTTGTTTGCAATAGCCCAGTAAGGGTTGGTGATGCCGTATGGGGTGTACCAAGCCTCAGGTGTGTTGAACGGGCTGGAGAGGTCCTTGCGGTCCACAAGAGAGATATCACGTGGGAACTCAAGAATACCGTCGATGAACGACGTTCCCTGATAGGTGCCCACAAGGTTGGATTTGGTCTTGGCAAAGTCGATGCCAGAAGTCAACTTGAACCATTTGATAGGTTCGTAGCTGCTATTGAATGCAATGGTGTTACGCTTGTATTTGTCCTTGCCTCCCGGAATGATGCCATTGTCTCCTGAGTAGCCATAGCTCAGGTAATAGGTCATCTTCTGGTCGTCGGACACACCACTGAGTGCCACGCTGTGGTTTGTGGATATGCCAGTCTCGAAGAAGTCCTCTATATTGCTTTCGATAGCTTCGTATTTGTGGATGAGTTGCTGGTGGTTCCAGATAGGACCATAGACTTGAGTAGAGCCGTCGAGTTCTGGTCCCCAAGAGCCATTCTCGATGAATGTCTGCTTGCCGTTCCATCCTTGTCCGAACTTGTTCTGGAACTTAGGCAGCGTGGAAACTTGTCTCCATTGAACGCTACCATCATAGCTGATGGAGAAGTTGCGTGCTCCATTGGCTTTACCACTCTTGGTGGTGATGACGATGACGCCGTTGGCAGCGCGGCTACCATAGAGTGCGGTGGCGGCAGCACCTTTCAGCACGGTCATCGATTCGATGTCGTTGCTGTTGATGTTGGATATACCACCCATGGTCTGTTGCTGACCTTGTGTAAGCACGGATGTCTGTTGGAGGGGTACACCATCGACGATATACAAAGGTTGGTTGTTGCCATTGATGGAGCTGAAACCACGGATAATCACAGAGTTGGCGGTACCTGGGTCAGACGAGCTGGCATTGACTTGCACACCAGCCACCTTTCCTGCCAATGAAGAAGTAACATCGGTTAGACGACCTGAGGTCAATTCCTCATTGTCAAGTGTCTGAGCCGAGTAGCCGAGCGTCTTCTGCTGCCTGCTGATACCCATGGCTGTGACGACCACTTCATCGAGCAATGTGTCATCAGAAAGAAGTCTGATACGCATGTTGGGAGCAGCTGTCACTTCCATCGTCTGCATTCCCACATAAGAGATGCGGAGGGTTGTGTTCCTACTCGGTACATCCAACGTGAATTTTCCGTCAGCATCAGTCACCACACCCTGATTTGTACCCACTATTTGGATGGTGGCACCTACAATAGGCAAGCCATCTTCCTGTGAGACCACAGTACCTGTGACCCTTGTCTGAGCGCTTGCTATTCCCACTGTGAGGAATAGACACGCGAGTAACATAGTAACTTTTTTAATCATAAACTCTCTCACTAATTAATTATATAATATAATGTATAGTCCCTTGAAAAAGACAAAGGTTATTCTGGTCATTTCCTCCCATCAATCAAAACCAGGCTACCGAATGTGTTATATATGGGTGGCAAAATTAAACAATATTTACATTATGCCAAAATATTTAAGAAAAAATATGCGATTTTTTATAAAAAACGAACGCACAACGCACTTTTTTCATCAAAACAACACGTCAATTGGAAACAAAAAGCGAAAAATAAGTGTCAATTTATCATTAACATGCAATTTTATACGTTGCATATATATGCAAGAAGAAAAGTAGCTATTTTTTCTTCAGTTTGTGAACAGCATGCTCTAAGGACTCCGATGGTTCTATGATATTGTAGTCTTCCCAAAAATTGGGGTCGGAGAAAGCCTTTGCCTTGTCGTAATATGCATCATGCGAACTGAACGCCTCTCGTGCAGGAATGGGTTTTGCATCTTCAGACACAAGGTCGGTGACCACCATTTCCGCCTCAACATGATATGGAGAGGCAAACAGTTTCTTTTTCCACTCACAATAAAACCTTACATCACTGTGTAAATAGTGCATCCTGCTCACTCCATCCACCATCCTATAGGCTACGGTGGTTTTCATCTCCCGGGGTTTGAATCTCACCCCTGCAGGTTTGTGCAGCAACATGCAGGCAGTGGCACGCAGTTCATCGCTCATGTCCAGCGACATCTCTATCCTCGTAAAGGTCAAAGTCTGCCTGTCGATATATATCTTGCCGTAATAAAGCACATGGTCTGTGATATAGGCAGGTGCAAACGAAATGACCATTTGGGGCCTGCCATCGATGGTTACAGGTATCTCCATCTGCAATTTGTAAAAATCCAACTCCTCGTTGGAAAGCAACAATTCCGGAATTTTCACCAAGTCCAGATGAACTGCCAAAGCCGGACCTCCTCTCATTTTAGCCCCCAAGGTGTCTGCCGCCCTCTCGCTGATGAGCTGCCGCCCCTTCTCTATCGCCACGCGGTCTAAAGGTATCTTTTTGTTATATCCCGATTTGTAGAGCAAGGTGACAGCCTCAGCCACATCTATATATCTTCTACCCTTCTGGGTGGTCTCTCGGTAGAAGCATCTCATCAATTCATTGTTTCGGCTATAATTGTCCGGCACTTTTGCCATGGCAGCCTGCACTATTTCCTTGGGGTCCATGGATGTGACGATGAGTTCTTCAAGCGTGATGGTGCCAGGTGTCAGCTTTATCTTCAAGTCTGTAACCTTTTGTCCATCAAGCGACAATTTAATGGCATTATATCCCAGGCAGGACACGACGATGAAACGTGGCTTCTCCACTGTCTTGAGAGTGAAACGTCCATCGACATTGGTGACAGTGGCCTCATGCCCGCCAATAGTGGTGATGCTGGCTTGAGAAAGCTTGCGACCCGTGTTGGCATCTCTCACCACGCCACTGACCACATGCATGTTGCCTTGTGCGGAAACCTCTGCACAAAGTCCAAACAATGCAAGCCACAACAAAAGCGAAAGTCTCAAAATGGATTTCATGACAATGTCCTCCCAATAAAAATAGATACCCATCGACTTGACATCGCAAATATAACAATAAAAAGTGAACCCACAAAAAAAGTGAACATTTTTTATTAGACGCATGGCTGCAGGAATAAATAAATGTCGCTTATAGTGACAAAGTGTTGTATTAATTGCTTATTTTTGCAGTGTTTTAGGTATGAATGTCCATTTTTGCTTTTGTCTGGCAACAACATGCTCTTGAGAAGAAAATTGAAATACAACCACGCCAAACTCTTGATTTGCCTTTTGGCCGCCATTGTCCTTGTTGGCTGCAATGGAAGCAGTACCAACAAGCAACCAAGCCCAGGCAGCCAGGCATCCACACAGGGCAGCAGCACGACAAGACATCAGGAGACAGCATTTCGCACTGACTCCTTCAACCTGTCCACACGATGCAAGTACGGCACATGCGACATCCACATAGACTATCCTGTGGAAGGCCCGGAAAAAACTGTGTCTGCCATTCGCGATTTCATTAAGTCGACTTTGTTTGAGGAAGGTGGCATCACACACAACGACGACCCCCAAACAATGGTACACGATTATTGTGAAGAAAGCCAGGAAAGACAACGCAAAATGCTTAAACAGATGGGCATAGAACATGTAAGCGAAGACAATGCACCGGAAGAGGGCATCGACATGCGTGTAGTATGCATCACTCCAAAATTTGTAACTTACGAGATTTACCGCTACTCATATATAACCCATGGTGCCCATGGTGAATATTCCGACTATGGCGTAACTTTCAGGATGAAAGACGGGCACCGCTTCAGCGACGACCTGTTAAGCAGGGTGGATGAAGGGCTCTACTCCCACATCCGGGAAGGAATGAAGTACTATTTTGGAGTAAGAACCGACGAAGCACTTGAAGCCATCTGCACGGCAGACCTGTCACTGCATCCAATGCCCACTTTCCCACCCTACCTGGTGCGCGATGGAGTGCGTTTCCACTTCTCCATCTACGATATCTGTCCTTTCGAACAGGGCGACCCCGTGGTGACCATACCCTACGAAATAGCCTTGCCATACCTGACAGAGGCGGGGCGTGCCATGGTGACCGAATAACACTTGCTTAAAAACAACAAAGAAACAGAAAAAGGAAAGACAATGCCCATCATAGAAATCACATCCCTCAACCATCCCGGTTTGGAAACGTTCAGTTCGCTCACCGAAGCACAATTGCGAAATCGGCTGGAACCCACCAAGGGACTGTTCATTGCCGAAAGTCCGAAAGTGATAAAAGTGGCTTTGGATGCCGGCTACCAACCCACATCCCTGCTGTGCGAGCGTCGGCACATCACTGGCGATGCAGCCGACATAATAAGTCGCTGTGGCGACATTCCCATATACACAGGCGACAGGGACGTCCTTGCCCGTCTCACCGGATACACCTTGACGCGAGGAGTGCTTTGCTCCATGCGCCGCCCCACCCTGCCCTCTGTTGAAGAAGTGTGCCATGACGCACGCCGCATCGTTGTGATAGATGGAGTCGTTGACACCACCAATATCGGCGCTATATTCCGCTCAGCTGCTGCGATGGGCATTGATGGCGTGCTGCTCACCCGCGACTCCTGCGACCCTTTCAACCGCAGGGCTGTCAGGGTGTCTATGGGTTCTGTATTCCTTGTTCCATGGACTTGGCTGGACAGAGAGATAGAAGACCTTCACGCCATAGGCATGCGCACGGCAGCCATGGCACTTACCGACAAATCCATCAGCATCGACGACCCACGGCTGATGTCGGAGCCCCGCCTGGCCATCATCATGGGTACCGAAGGCGACGGATTGCCTCAAACCACAATCACCCGGGCTGATTATGTAGTCCGCATCCCCATGTCTCACCAAGTGGACTCCCTCAATGTGGCAGCCGCAGCCGCAGTAGCATTTTGGCAGTTGCGCGCAAGGCCAAAATCGCCGGAAGCATAGGTCTGCTCCCGGCGATTTCGTTTACAAGTTATCTGCACCAAGCCACACAAGGCAATTCAAGCCATATCAAACTCCGCGAAGGAATCTGTCAGCCTCTATCGCAGCCTTGCAGCCACTGGCAGCGGCAGTGATGGCTTGTCGGTAGTGTGGGTCAGCCACATCACCGGCTGCAAACACTCCAGGCACCTTGGTGCATGGCGTACCGTTGATGGTTATGATATACCCTGTCTCGTCTGTATCGAGCCATTCACGGAACAAGTCGGAATTTGGTTTGTGCCCTATTGCCAAGAAGAAGCCGTCGATAGGCAAGTCATAGCTTTGCTCGTCATTTTCGCCGAGCCTTTTCACCAAGTGAACACCCTCCACTCCGTTGTCTCCAAACAGCCCTACAGCATTATGCTCAAAGAGGATTTCTATTTTGTCGTTTTCCTTCACACGTTTCTGCATCACGTCCGAGGCGCGCAAGAATGGTTTTCTGACGATCATGTACACTTTCTTGGCCAAACCAGCCAGGTAAAGAGCCTCTTCACAGGCGGTGTCTCCTCCTCCCACCACAGCGACAGTACGCTTTCTATAGAAGAAGCCATCGCATGTGGCACAAGCCGACACGCCTTGTCCGTTGTATTTTTTCTCGTCGTCCAGACCCAAATACTTTGCTGAAGCACCCGTGGCAATGATGACGGTTTCGGCCTCCAATTCCACACCGCGGTCGGTAGTCAGCACAAAAGGTCGACTTCCCAAGTCGGCTTTCACAATTTCACCATCCCTGATGTCAGTGCCCAGCCGCTCTGCCTGTGCCCTGAGGTCCATCATCATCTGGTTTCCGTCCACGCCATCCGGATAGCCAGGGAAATTTTCCACCACAGTGGTCTGCGTGAGCTGTCCGCCAGTTACCAGTCCACAATACTCCACTGGTTGCAAATTAGCCCTTGCTGCATAAATGGCAGCTGTATATCCAGCTGGGCCACTGCCAATTATCAAGCAGCGCACATGTTCTCTCTGTTGCATGAAAAAAGCAAATGATTACTTAAGCAATTCCACGATTTGTTCTTCGATGACATCGATGCTTTCTGTAGGTTCGAACCTTGCCACCACCATGCCTTTCTTGTTGACGAGGAATTTTGTAAAATTCCATTTGATGTCAGGCTTGTTCTTGTAGTCAGGGTCTGCTTCACTCAGCATTTTGTCGAGAATGCCGGCAATGGGATGCTCCATGTTGAATCCCGCAAAGCCCTTTTTCTCTTTCAGGTACTTAAAGAGGGGTTCTGCATCATCTCCGTTGACTTTCACCTTTTTGAAACGTGGGAATTCTGTCCCGTAAGTGAGTTTGCAGAAATTGTGTATCGACTCGTCGGTGCCAGGGGCTTGCTTGCCAAATTGGTTGCAAGGGAAATCGAGAATGGTAAATCCTTCTGAGTGGTGTTTCTCATAAAGCTTTTCCAACTCCTCGTATTGAGGTGTGAACCCACATTTGGTGGCAGTGTTGACAATGAGGATAACCTCGTTGGCATACTCTTTTAGTGATACACTTTGTCCCTTTCTGTCCTTGACAGAGAAATCGTAGATAGTTCTCATTATATAAAATGTATTGATAAAGGTATTAATATTTACGCGAAAGCAAAGATAAGAAAAAAACGTTGGCCAATCAAAAAACAAGGTCTTTTTTTGTCTTTTTTTTCATAAAATTCGTAATAATGCACACCAATAACTTGAAAAATCAAGCAAAAGCATTACGTTTTGCAAAAAAAAAGCTATCTTTGCTGCACCGATTGAAAGAAAACCTTGACCTTGAGATAAGATAATATATTTTACGTTCTCCTCTATTAATGCGTCCTTGCTACAAGGCAGCAAAAGAATACTGTTAAGACAAACAAACTAAAGAAGTTGACACGATGAAATTCAAGTTTTTGTTCCTTATTTGTTCACTATTGATGTCCATGACATCTTTTGCTGAAAATGGCGACATCTTTACAAGCCAGACAGAAGAAGGCGTTGAAATGACATTCAAAGTATTGAATGAAGAAGACCATAGCTGCCAAGTAGGTGCAGGCACCACAGAATCAGCCATCGCCAATGACTACACAGGCCGTTTGACAATTCCTTCTTCAGCCGAAGGATACACTGTTGTTTCAATAAGCAACTTTGCCTTTCTGGATTGTAATGGCATAAGCGAATTGGTGCTTCCGGAAAGCATCACCATATTGGCCAATTACGCTTTTTTGGGTGTTGGTTCAGAATCCTCACCATGCTTGATAACAGTTCCAGATGGCTATGACTTTGGGGTTGACATTTCTGGTAGTTTCTTCCGTTGGAAAGGTGGCATTTTCCATGTGATTCACAAGCCCTATGCTTGGTTGTCTGCAGAAGGCAAGACATTGACTTTCCTCTGCGATGGCAAGGAGTCGTCTCGCGAAGGCAGCATATTCAAACTGAATGAAGACAACGACCGCCCGGAATGGTATTCCATGCTTTCATCCATAACGGAAGTGGTTTTCGACCCATCATTTGCCGAAGTTTTGCCATTGACGACAAAGAGCTGGTTTGAAGATATGAGCCAACTGCAATCAATAACTGGCTTATCCTATCTCAACACCTCAAAAGTGAGAAAGATGAACAGCATGTTCAAGGGTTGTTACAACTTGAGAGAGCTGGACCTAAGCAATTTCGACACTTCAAGCACCACCCTCATGAGCAACATGTTCAGCAATTGCAGCAGCCTGACCATGCTGGACTTGAGTGGTTTCAACTTTTCAAAAGTCACCAGCCTGACCCGAATGTTTTCCGATTGTGAGAATCTTTCAGAATTGACTTTTGGCAATACATTGACGACCGACAGCTTGGAGAAAGCCAACTACATGTTTTCCAACTGCAAGAATCTTCATGTATTGGACTTGTCAGACATGGTTATCAACGAAGGCACATCAACAATAGAAATGCTCAGTGGCTGCTCTTCACTCGACACCCTTTCCATCAGCCCCTCCATGAGCAACCTCAATTCTGATGCTTGCATCGGAGTAGGTTCATCAGAAAAGCCGTGTCTTCTTTACGCTCCCGAAGGACTAGAGGTGGCGTATCTCGACGAAGACATGTTCTTATGGAAATCTGGCATTTTCCATTACCCCAAAGCCAAGGCTTACGTGGTGGAAACAGACAGCACGTTGACATTCCTTTACGACAACGGCTATGACAACTTGTTGTCGGACAGCACCTTGACCGTACACATGCTAAATGAAGACCTTTCGGAACGTACATGGTCATTCCTGTGCAACGAGTCAGATTCTACAAAGACGTACAAGGTGGTTTTCACCCCATCTTTCTCACAATTTCATCCCAACACCACATCGTCATGGTTTGCTCTCGATGTAGACACGAAAACATGCAAGTCTGGAATAAAGCTGGAATTTGAAGGCATGGAAAACCTGAACACAAGCGAAGTCACCGACATGAGCCGGATGTTTTATGGATGCATGGGAGCTACTGGTCTTGATTTCAGTTATTTCGACACCTCCAATGTCACAGACATGTCATACATGTTTGCCTATTGCACAACTGAAACCCATTTTATTTTGAGCAATTTCGACACTTCAAACGTAACAGACCTGTCAGGGATGTTCTATTGTTGCATTGGACTGAAAGCTTTGGATCTCAGCAACTTCAACACATCAGAAGTGGTCGACATGTCGGAGATGTTCTATGGTTGCACCAACTTGTCAGGAGTAGACTTGACTGGGTTCAACACGTCCAAAGTGACCAACATGTCAAATCTTTTCGCCCATTGCCATTCCTTGCAGTCTTTGAACATCATCCATTTCGTCACCTCCGAAGTGATGAACATGAGCAATATGTTTGCATATTGCGAAAATCTTTCTGAGATTGACGTGACAGCATTTGACACACACAATGTAACCAACATGGATGCCATGTTTCTGAAATGCAAAAAGCTGTCAGAGATAAACATTACCAACTTCGACTTATCGAGCGTGACCACCATGAACGGGATGTTCGCCAAGTGCCAGTCGATAACAAGCCTCGAACTCTCCATGCTCGACTTCTCTACTGTTACAACTTATGATTGTCCTGACATAGACCAGAACATGCACTGGGAGGATACCGAAGAGGATTGCTACTTGGGCTTCTTGAGCAATTGCAGCTCATTGACAAGCATAAGCATCCCCATCACCATGAATGGCCTGACCGACGTTTCATGCATAGGCGTGGGTACGGAAAGTGCACCTTGTTTGATATATGCCCCAGACGAATTCGACTTCCTTGTCGACACCAACGGGCACTCTTTCTTTTGGAAAGGAGGCTATTTCACCATCGACCATACCCCCGACCCCAACGCTGTGACCATGTCTGTAGAGACAGACCTTCTCATGTCAGGCGACCGCAGCAACATGAACATCAACCTTTTCAATGGCGACGAGGTGTTCAATGGGTTCCAATTTGAAATACATCTCCCCGACGGCATCAGTTTGGCAAAGAAAGGCGACAACTATGCATACGAACTGTCTGACCGTTTCAGCGAGAAAGGCATGAATGTGACGATAAGAGACTACGGCAACGGCAACTACAGACTGATAGCATTCTCCTTATCCAACATAACCATACAGGGAAACGAAGGCTGCATCATCACATTAAAGCTGAAGGCAGACCGTGAACTGTTGTCAGGCGAATACCTGGGGAGCCTCAGCAATATAGTGTTGAGCCACATAGATGGCTATAGCACTGATGTGGGCACTGTGGAATTCGTCATTCCTGTTTCGTCATACGCCCTTGGGGATGTCAACCACGACGGCTATGTGAATGTCACCGACATCATGCTTGTAGTGAACAGGATTCTCGACAATCATTCTCTCAACTACCATGAAGAGAATGCCGACATGAACCACGACGGGCGCATCGACGTAACCGACGTGATGCAAATAGTGAACCTTATCCTTATCAACGACGGTGCCTGGTCCATACATCAGGCATATTCCGACCCTAATGGAAGCATCACCATGACAGCAACACAAGATGGCTATGACCTCTTGCTGGACTCTTCGGAAAGTTATACAGCATGCCAGATGAAAGTGCAGATGGAGAACGGTGCCACTCTGTCAGGCGCTACGGTGAATGGCATCTCAAACAACAATCATGTGCATATCCATTCGTTGGGAAGCGGACTCTACAACATTGTGGCATATTCTCCAGAGAATCATCCCATTGGCACCACAATGGCTCCATTGCACTTGAATGTAGCAGGAAACAAAAACGGCATATTATCCATTTCCGACATCATTTTGACAAACAATCAATTCGATACTTTCGTAATGCCAGACATTCATGGTGTGGCTACTTGCATAGTGGATGCATCAGCAAGCCAACAAGCCGGCAATGCATACACCC
Organism: uncultured Prevotellaceae bacterium; assembly: GCA_946406585.1. The sequence goes on from CAMJLI010000010.1 coordinate 19,724, forward strand.
TGCAAGGAACAAAAGCTCCTGCCAATGCAAAGGGAATAATAATACGTGACGGGCGCAAAACCGTTTCAAGATAAAAAGGAATGGACAAGGGGGAAACCCCATCCATAATAGGAAAATCCCTCTGCCGAAATATGACAATTACCTTGCACGTGCTCACCAAAAGGGCTATCTTTGCAACAAATTAAATAACCAATTAAATTCTACGGACATGAGAACTATTACCACAATGATGAAAAAAGCAGCGTTCATGATGGCCACTGTGTTTGTGGCATTCAGCATGGCAAGTTGCGAAGATGACGACAGATATATCGCAAGAACACTTGAGGGCACCTGGCAAGGCGACATGTATGTTTCCATGAACTGGTATGGGGAATACCGCTACGCATCTTCTTCTGAGGTGTGCTTCCTTCGCGACCCATATAGATACTCTTCTGGCGACGGCTACTGGGTGGACTACTACAATGACTACTATTGGGGCGGCAACAACTATGTGGCAAGCCATATCAAATGGGAAGTTGCTTATGGTGTCATAAAGATCTATTTCATCGAAGATGATGAATACGTACGCATATACGACTATTCTCTCAACGACAATTACTTCTCTGGATACATCGAGCTATACAATGGTGAAAGACAGGGATTCAAACTGTATCATGTGACATCACCGAACTGGAATTCCTACAGAAATTGGGGATATGGTAGTTATTACGATGACTATTACTACTATTCCAACACCAATTCACTTGGAATGCAGAAGAGCAAGAGCATGCAACCCGAGACTCCAAAACGCGAGTTCCGCTTGCGCGACAAATAAACCAAAGCTTCACTCATGCATTTCAATCCCAGACATCTGGTCATGATACTCCTCGCGTTGACAGCCATCAGCTGTGAACACGAGGAGATTTCTTATCCATCACCAAAGCAACAGCCAGAAGAGACAAAAGACACCACAACCGTCATTTCTCCAGACCCATACGAAGGTTCCAGCCATCCCACTAATGAAAATATCATAAGAATAGCCAAGACTCTTTGCGGTGAATGGCATGGAGAAATGGAAATACGCTTTTTTGACGAATATGGGGTATTGAACCAAAGCGAATGCTCCGCCCAATTCACATTCAGCCAAGACAAGGAAGGCACGGCAAATGGCATAGGCAAAGAAACGGACTTCATAAATGGCAAGACCGTGTTCAACATGTCGTTCAATTGGTATGTGGGAGACGATGAAGTCATACACCTTCGCTACGTGGACAAGACGCAAAGGCATACCACATCATACCATCTTGACAATGACACTTTTTCAGGACAGATGAAGACCAATGACGGTTGGGAAGAATGCCACTTCAGCCTATCACGAAAGAAATGACCGACAATAACAACATGAGGGTGTGCCTACTATTAGACACACCCTCGATAATTTTTTGGTACGTTCTATCCAATCTGATCTAACAGGATTTACAAATTAATGGTTCAGAATGTAATTGACAATCATCATGACGTCACCCACTGAAACATCACCATCTCCATTGAGGTCAAATTTGGCAACAGCTGGGTCGACGTCCTCTTTCTTCTCTGTGAACACATAGCCACCAAAGCTCAATTTTGAACCATTGCAGAATACATAATATGTCTCGCCAGCCTCAACATCAAACTCAAGAGTACCAGTCAATTTTTCAGCCACCTTGTTAATGACTTCACCAGTAGCTTGATCCGTTGCAAACTCACGAGCAACAGGAGAGTCGCCATCACCCTTCAATGTCAAATCACTTAAAGGCAGGCACTCACCCGTAGAAGCCTTCACCACAAAGAGAGCTTTGTCTGCATTGAGGATAATGAAGGCATTAATATGTCCATCCTTTTGTGGTGTAATCATGTAGTAGGTACCAGATTGTGGCAAGTTTCCATTAGCTGGGTCGAAAGAAGCACCTGCGCTCTTGTCTTCTGCATTAAGCAAACTGTCTTTAGGGTTGTTGGCACCGACAGCATAAACGACGCGGGTTTTGGGTTCCAACTCTCCTGAGCTGTTTTCCACCATCACGGTTTGTCCGAAGAGTTCAGCGCAATAAGCCTTGCAACCAGAGAGTTTCATGTCATAATTCTTAGTTGCTCTGTCGTTACCGAGCACGAGGGTTGTGTTCTCAGATGTCAGCGTGGCACCATTACCATATGCAACACCATCCTCAAATAATACTTTTTCTTGTGCACTTGCAGTCATGGCCACGAGGGCAACTGCCATTAAAGTAAAGATTTTCTTCATGATTGATAAATATTTAGGTGTATTAAAAATTCTTTTGGGAAGGATGCGACAAAGAACTTTCATCCTTTATCATCTGCAAATCAACATTATCTGCAAATCCAACAACAAGTTGTCCACGAAGATATGTCCCAAGTTCGTTTACACTCGCTATTGATAACGTTCGCCCCCAAAGCCTTGGAAGTTGTTAAAGTACACTTTTAGTAGATTGATTTCTTCGCTCAAAAAGAGCCTATTTCCATTATTTTTGCAAAGATAACGTATTTTTCGTATATGCCAAAAACATTTCATATTTTTTTCAAAAAAGTTTTCAACTATAGTTTTCCACCCACAAAAAACAGCCACTTACATCCATGAATACGAATTATTTGTCTATATTTGCATAAAAAAAACAGAAATGAAGAAAACAATACTGACAGCAACACTGCTGACCATTACCAACTTATGCATGGCACAAAGCATTCACTATCCCACAACACCAAAAGACGACACCATAGACGAATACTTCGGAGTGAAAGTGGCAGACCCCTACAGATGGCTTGAGAACGACACCAGCAAGCAAACTACGGAATGGGTGGAAGCAGAGAATGCCGTGACATCGGCTTACCTGAAGACCATTTCGATACGCCCCAAACTGCAAGAACGCTTGAAACAAGTGTCAAACTACGAAAAGGTGGGCCGCCCATTCAAGCGCCAAGGGAAATGGTATTTTTACAAAAACGACGGGTTGCAGAACCAAAGCGTGCTCTACGAGATGGACCAGCCAGGAGGTTCACCACGTGTTTTTCTCGACCCCAACAAACTTAGCGACGACGGCACCGTGGCATTGAAAGGCGTGTATTTCTCTAACAACGGGAAATATGCGGCATACAGCATCTCACGCAGCGGTTCCGACTGGCAGGAATTCTATGTCATAGACAAACAAACTGGACGTCTGCTGGACGACCATATCAAATGGGCCAAGTTCTCTGGTGCATCATGGCATGGCGATGGCTTCTATTACAGTGCATACGACTCACCAGAAGAAGGCAAGGAGTTCTCAAACGTAAACGAGGGACACAAGGTATATTACCATCGCATAGGAACACCACAGCAAAAAGACCAGCTCATCTTCATGAACCCTACGTGCCCACAGCGTTTCTATGACATAGAAGTGAACGAGGAAGAGACGATGATGTTTCTTTCTGAATCAGGAGCCGGCTCTGGCAACAACCTATACGTTCGCGACCTTCGAGTGCCTGGGTCACAGTTCATCCAGATGACATCCGACATGGACTACACTTACCTGCCCATGGAAACCATAGGCGACAAGATATACCTGCTCACCAACTACGATGCCCCGAAGTCGAGGGTGATGGTAGCCGAACTGCACTCCCCGGGCATAAACAACTGGAAGACGTTGGTAGGCGAAGCCGATGGCGTGCTTGAAGGCTTGTGCGTGGTAGACGGGCGCATGCTGCTCACCTACAGCAAGGATGCATCCACGCATGCATACGTCTACACCCTCGAAGGACAGCAAGTGCGTGAAATCAAGCTACCCTCTGTGGGCAGCGCCTCGTTTGGCGGAAGGAAAGACGAGAAAGACTGTTTTTACACCTTTGAGTCGTTCACCGTGCCAGGGTCGGTATACCGTTACGACATTGACAATGATGCAAGCACATTATACACCTCTCCCAAAGTCAGTTTCAAGTTGGGTGATTTTGTCAGCGAGCAAGTATTCTTCACAAGCAAGGACGGCACAAGGATACCAATGTTCCTCACCTACAAGAAAGGCATGAAACAAAACGGCAAGAACCCGGTGCTTGTATATGGCTATGGCGGTTTCAACATTGGCCTCACACCCTACTTCTCAGCCCTCCGCATCCCCTTCCTCGAGAAAGGCGGCATCTATGCGATGGTGAACCTCCGTGGCGGCAACGAATATGGTGAAGAATGGCATCTTGCCGGCACCAAGATGAACAAACAGAACGTTTTCGACGATTTCATAAGTGCCGCCGAATGGCTCATTGCAAACAAATACACCAACAACAAGAAAGTAGCCATCCAAGGAGGTTCTAACGGTGGCCTGCTTGTGGGAGCCTGCATGACCCAGCGCCCCGACCTCTTCCGTGTAGCCATCCCCCAAGTGGGAGTGATGGACATGCTCAGATACCATCTGTTCACCATCGGATGGAACTGGGCACCCGACTATGGCACAAGCTCCGACAGCCGAGAGATGTTTGAATACCTTAGAGGCTATTCTCCCCTCCACAACCTTCGCAAGGGGACATCTTATCCTGCCACGCTTGTCACCACTGCCGACCACGACGACCGCGTGGTGCCTGCACACTCCTTCAAATTTGCCGCCACGCTTCAAGAATGCAACGACGGTCCCAACCCAGTGCTCATCCGCATCGACACCAAGGCGGGGCATGGAGGCGGCAAGCCCATGAGCAAGGTCATTGAAGAACAAGCCGACATCTACGGCTTCATAATGCACAACTTGGGCATGAAGTGGTGAATGTCATGTCATTCGAAGCTCTTGCCAAAGCCTCAGTTGGCAAGAGCTTCGATGAGCACTCCCTGATTGGAGCGCAACTTCATGGTATAGGTCCCATTTGACTTTTTCTTCAGCTTGACGTCGCCATTGGCGCCATGTGCCAATATTCGTCGCCCATCAGCCTTGAAGGTTATGGTGTGGTTTTTGTTTCGGTTGTCGTATGGATCGTCGGCAGTGCATACGAAAACGGCTCTATTGTTGCCGCCGTCTCGAGCCACCATCGTGCCCACCACCAATGGAGAGCCGTCTTTTGCCTTCAAGCCAGAGAACACGCCATTGGAGAGTGACGACTCTGATTTCTGGCGCACACCTTCAAGCCATCTTGTGCCTCCAAACGAAACGAAATCAGTCCTTGTTCTTTTGTACTTCATGTATGGCACGCCCAAATTGTGTATCTCTGCATTCACCCTTTTGAGCTTGTCATATTGCTGTGTCTTGTTTCCTTTCTTGTCCAGGACATTATTGTGCCACCACCCAGCCGTGTAGCATCCCCAGAGGATGCTTTCCACCCCGAAAGCCATTGCCGTGAATGCTTGGAAGCGGAGTTGGTTCTCTGTTATCCACTTTTTCTCGTCGTTGGAGTTCACTTGCAGCACTATCCACACACTGCGCTTTGCTTGTAGACACGCATCAGCCACCATTCGCAGGTTCTCGTATGCCTGAGGCACATTGACCGAGTATAAATAGAAATCATAGCACAAGTAATCTGCCGGCACATTCTTCAGATATTGTGCGATATGTTCCTGATAAGTGGCTGTGCCAAGCTGGTTTACTTTCTTCTCCTTGGTATTCTGAGCCACGGACGCATAATTGGGATAAAGGTTGAGGAACGGGAACTGGTTGGGGAAGAGAGTGTCCACCTTTTTATAAACCTCTCCAATATGGGGGAAATCAAGAGCCGAAGGTTCATCGCCTATGTCAATGCCCCAAATGGCAGGATGGTCCTTGAATCTTGCCGCCGCCTTCTCGTAAGAACTGATGGGGTTTTTCTTCTTCATTTGTCCGGCGCTTTCACCTTCTCCTCCCCACCATCCAGGCACCACCCCATTGACCACGGCGCCAATATGGTATTTTTGGAAGAGGTCGAGCATTTTCCTGTCGTAGGATATCCAAGTCATGAAATCAATACCGCAGTCGGCCACATCCTTCACATGTTGTTCAGAACGTGCGTATGCTTGCAGGATGTATGCACCGATGTTCAGCCGCGACCGGTCCATGCGGCTCTTGGCAGGTGGATTTTGCGCCATGCTGTCGTCCATCGCAAACAATGACATGATGACGAGTAGTAAAAGCATTCTTTTCATAAAACTGGCATTTATTAAGTTCCGCAAACTCAAAACAATTGAAATGAGGGTATAAAGATACAAACATTTTCTCAGAGATTGGCAAGTTCTTCAAGGAAAATAAAGCCACAATAGCAATGAACACGGCTATGAACATGATAAACTCTCTTCAAATGTATACAACAGATAAAAAGTGCTAATTTCAAACACTTGGCGCGAAAAATAACATGGCAAAGACACTTAATTAGGGAAAAATGCCTATCTTCGCAGATGGAAAGGAAACTAAAGGAAAAATTCTCAGCATGGCACCACTGAAACGACTGCCCTACGGAGTGTCGGACTTCAAGCAACTGCGCAACGAGGGAAAATACTTTGTAGACAAAACAATCTACATAAAGAAGATGGAAGAGACAGACAATTTTCTCTTCCTGATACGCCCACGCAGGTTCGGAAAGAGCGTCTTTCTGAGCATGATACGCGCATATTACGACATCAACGAACGCGACAAATTCCAAGAGCTGTTCCAAGGATTGTGGATTGCCGACAACCCCACAACCGAGAGGGGAACATTCCAAGTGATGTACTTCGACTTTTCACAAGTTAGCGGTGCATCGAAGGAACTGAACAACAGTTTCAACGAGTATTGCTGCAAGATGCTCGACTTCTTTGCTAAAGACTACGCAAAATACTATCCCGAGGAGTTCCTTCCCGACGTACTGGCGGAAAAGTCGGCTTATGGAAAGCTCATATACATACGAGAGTCGGCAAGAAGAATAGACGCGAAACTATATCTCATCATCGACGAGTACGACAACTTCACAAACACCGTGCTCAACGAGGAGGGAGAAGATATCTACCATGCGCTGACGCACGCCTCTGGCTTCTACCGAGACGTGTTCAAACTCTACAAGACCTCTTTTGCCAGAATACTCATGATGGGAGTCTCACCCGTCACCATGGACGACCTCACGTCGGGATTCAACATCGCATCCAACATCTCACTCAGGGCGGAGTTCAACCTCATGCTCGGGTTCTCAGAAGAGGATGTGCGCCAGATGATACGCTACTACAAGGCTGAGGGGATGCTCGACGGGAAGGACGAGGAAACACTGTTGGACGAGATGCGCCCGT
>CAMJLI010000011.1 GCA_946406585.1 uncultured Prevotellaceae bacterium
TGCTCTCGTATGGAGTGGTGCTGACGGCAAACAGCGGTGCTGACAATGCCGATGCATCGATGGTGGCTGGGTCGTCTGCGTCGCCTGCCACGGTGAGAGGAGCAGCGGTGTTGATTGTCTCGCCGATGGTGTAGGAGCCACCTGCTGCCAGTTTGATGGCGATGCTCTCAGGCATCGGGTTGCCCTGCATGGCTGCTGACAATTCTGCTGAGATGTCCTTTCCGCTCTCGATGGTGATGTCGATGGCAGGACCTATCGTCGGTGTCACCTCCACTCCTTCGTGTGTCATCCCAAAGAACTGGATCGTGGTGCCACGTGCAGACAGCACATAGTTGCCTGGTGCCAATTGGCATGTCTTTTTGGCAAAACCATACTTGAAGTCCTCTGTCTCATGGTCAATGGTCAACTCCCCATCCACAGCGTTGAAGTCGGCCTTGTTGATAACCTTCAAGTCCTTGCCATCATTTGAAGCATAAACACCACCTGTCTCCTCCTGAGCTGTGGACTGGCGACGGAAGAAGAGTGTCAGTGTCAGGTCCTTCTTCACATCCAGCTCGATGGAAGTGCTGCCATCATTCTCCGTGCCATTAGGTGCATCGGCAGAAGGGTTTCCCGCATTGCGTACCTGAATGTAGTGAGTGAATTCCTCACCGGCAATGGTAGCATTAGATGTTTTCAAAGTTGTTCCAAAAACAGTTTTTGCGGTCATCAAATCATCATCGACCAAAACTGTTCCCGCCGCAGTGGGCGTGTCCTCAGCAGCTTTCCAGAAATTTGCGGCATACGCGCAAACAGCAAACAAAGCCACTGCTAAAAGAGTAAGTCTTGTTTTCATAAACATTTTGATTTGGTAAATATAGATAGTTATTAGATATTTGGGGCAAAGATAACAAATAAATAAACCATTTGCAAATTTAAAATCATTTTTACACAAAATTGTCGTCTAATAAGGCAAAAACTAAAAGTAAGACTGATAACATATCCGTCTCATTGCAAATCTTTTTCTGCTCCCCTAATGGCAATGGATGGGTGGGCAAAACTTGGGACAAAGTGAAAACACTTGAAAAATTTGGTGAGAAAAGTTTTAATTGCTATCTTTGCCACTGTGTGGTGACTAATACACTTCAAACAGACTCATGAAAAGATTAATCCTAATAACATTTGCAATCATCCTGGCCAACTACACATATGCACAAGACATGACCACTTCGGTGGCAGGTCTTTACCCATTGGCCAATTCTGGTCGCGTGACTGTCAATTTCAACGAAGGCTGGCGTTTCCTGCTGGGCGATGCAGAAGGTGCAGAAGCCGTCTTTTTCGATGACAGTTCGTGGGAAGTAGTATGCGCCCCGCACACGGCTCGCCTGGAACCTTCGGAAGCAAGTGGATGCCGCACCTATCAAGGCATCTGCTGGTATCGCAAGCGCTTCACCATCCCTTCTTACATGTCAGGGAAGAATGTCAGCATGCATTTTGAAGCCGTGATGGGCAAGCAATCAATATATGTGAACGGCACATTGGTGAAAAAGCACGAAGGCGGCTACCTGCCCATCACCATCGACCTGACGAGCCTCGGACTGCGTGCCGGCGACAACTGTGTCATTGCAATGAAAGCGGACAACAGCGACGACAAGGACTACCCACCAGGCAAGAAACAGACACAGCTGGACTTCACCTACCATGGCGGGATGTACCGCGACGTATGGCTCATCGGCACATCACCCATACATATCACAGACGCCGTGGAGCGCAACGATGTTGCTGGCGGCGGCATTTTCCTGCATTTCGACAACATCACAGAGCAGTCAGCAGAGGTTTACGCCAATGTGGAGGTGGCCAACGAGTCTGAGGCGGCTGCCACTCCCCAGATAGTGATGACCGTGAAGGACAAGGACGGCAAGGTGGTGAAGACGGTGAAGCAAAAAGTGGCAATGCCGGCACACCTGCCGGGACTGATGGCCAATGCCATGCTGTCCACCACCATAAGCAAGCCACATCTTTGGTCGCCCGAAGACCCCTATTTATATAATGTGGAGGTGCGCGTGATGGAAGGCAAGAAATGCCATGACGGAGGAATGGTGAGGATGGGCATCCGAAAGGCGGAATTCAGAGGCAAGGATGGCTTCTGGCTTAACGGCAAGCCTTATCACCAGCTCGTGGGAGGCAACCGCCACCAGGACTTCGCATACGTAGGCAATGCAATGCCCAACAGCCAGCAGTGGCGCGACGCCAAACGCCTGAAGGATGCCGGCATGACCATCATACGTGCCGCCCACTACCCACAAGACCCGTCGTTCATGGACGCCTGCGACGAACTGGGCTTGTTTGTCATCGTGCCCACACCTGGATGGCAATATTGGAACAAAGACCCGCAATGGGGCGAAAAGGTGCATCAGAACACTCGCGACATCATACGCCGTGACCGCAACCACACGTCCGTGCTGATGTGGGAGCCGATACTCAACGAGACACGCTATCCCGAGGATTTCGCCTTGGAGGCACTGCGCATCACACAAGAGGAATTTCCTTATCCAGGACGCCCGGTGGCCGCCGCCGACATGAATTCCGCCGGGGTGAAGGAGAACTACGACGTGTTGTACGACTGGGCCGACAACATCGGGAAGAACACCCTCGACACCGACAAATGCATATTCACCCGCGAATGGGGGGAATATGTCGACGACTGGTATGCCCACAACGCCATCAATCGAGCAGCACGTGGATGGGGTGAACAGGCGATGCTCACGGCAGCATTGTCGCTGACAGACACCTACGGAATGATGTATCGTGGCCAGCGACAATTCATCGGCGGTTGCCAATGGCATCCCTTCGACCACCAGCGTGGATACCATCCCGATGCCTATCTGGGAGGCATATATGACGCCTTCAGACAGAAGAAATATGCATTCGAGGCTTTCCGCTCACAAGTGGGCGGTAAGAGTGATGCCACATCGCCATTCAAGTCGCAAGCAGAACCCATGGTGTTCATAGCTCATGAGATGACACAATACTCTCCAAGCGACGTTGTGGTGTTCAGCAATTGCGACAGCGTGCGCCTCACCGCCTTCGAAGGTGCCAAGACTGCTACGTTGCCTGTGGTGCACAAGGCCGACGGCATCCCCAATGCCCCTGTGACATTCAAGGGCTTTTGGGATTTCTGGCAAGCAAGAGACCTCAGCTACACACAGCGCAACTGGCAAAAAGTGTCGTTCCTGGCAGAAGGCATCATCGATGGCAAAGTGGTCTGCAGCGAGCGCAAGATGCCCTCACGCAGGAGCACCCACATCAGACTTTACAGTGACGATATGGGAAAACCACTTGTGGCTGATGGCAGCGACTTCATAGTGGTGGTGGCAGAGGTGACCGATGACAATGGCAATGTGCGTAGAAACGCCCGTGAGCACATAACATTCACCGTGGAGGGAGAAGGCACGCTGATAGGCGACAGCCGCATCATGGCCAACCCAAGAGTCGTGGAATGGGGCAGCGCACCCATCCTTGTGAAAAGCACACACAACGCAGGCGACATACGCATCATAGCACGGGCGACATTCGAAGGAGCATACGCCCCAAGTGCCGACACATTGGTGATACATAGCGTGCCCTACGAGGGTACTACCTGCTATTCAGAAACCAGCAGCAACAACTTGCCAGCCAAGACTGATGTGGAACCTGCAAAAAATGCAAACTCATCCAGCTCAGACATGATGACCGAGGAAGAACGCCGCAAGAATCTTGAGGAAGTGGAAAAGCAACAACAAGATTTTGGGATACAATAACCTGAAAGCATTTGAAAAAGATTGTTTATCCAAGAGAAAAAAGCCATGAAAAGGCACTTCACTTTCCCAAGCATAAGCAGGTGATTAAAAATAAACGACAAAATCAGATTACATATATACAAAAACAACGTCATTTATAGAAGATATCACGTTTTCACACGTCGAAACATTTCAAAAAACGAACAAACTCAAACAAATCTCAATAAGCTTATGAAGAAAATTTTTACACTGACAGCAACGATACTCATGGCAATGGGTATCCAAGCACAAACTGAAAGCTACAAGCCTATCGTGGTTGATGGCGAAAGCATCATGCTTGCTCCTGAATTCCAAGCAATAGTGGACGAGAGCAACAACGCCACCAACATCGAAGACGGCAAGTCCATCGCAACCATCAGCACCCCCAACATGACGTTGGAAGCAGTGGGCGGAGCAACCATCGCCAACAAGATTGACCCGGAAAATCCAACTGTGAACATGGGCCAGGACCTCGTGCCAGGAGCACTGATTGACGAAGAGGCACACACCTACGAAATAGCATCGGTAGGCTCATGGAACCCCATCCAATGGAAAAACGGAAACAACAAGCTCGACATCAACGATGCCGCAGGAACAAAGCTCTATTTCATCATGGGCACCGGCAACCCCTATGTGAGAATGTTCTGCGAAGAGGTCTATACCGACGGGGAGCCTTCAGGCAAATACCGTGCACAATATGAATACTACAAGCCAGGTGGCCAGACCATGCCGCTCGTGGGACTTTACTACAAGTTCACTCCGAAAGTGGACGGCACTCTGAAAGTGCAGGTATGGGCAAACAAGGGAAACCGCAACACCTACGTGATAGACGACGAGACAAAGGAAGCCGTGACGCTGAAGGCCGAGGGATATGTGAATGGCAAACGTGCCAATTACGACACTCCTGCCACCGACCCTGAGACTGGCGAACCGAAGCTCGACAACCAAGGCAACCCCATCTACGAGCAATATCAGATCTTCTATAACGCAGAGCAGATAGACTCCATCCACAACGACTACATCTACAGCTCGTATTACAACATGCTGAAAGCCAATGAGGAAGCCATTGCTGCAGGAGAGCCTGCAAAATACACCGACGAGCAATTGGAAGCCAAGAAGGCTGAATGCGACGAAATGGCAGAGACCAGAAAATATGTGCTTTCCACAGGAAACCAGGCATTCTGGGGCTGGATTACCTTCGAGGTGAAAGCCGGCAAGAGCTACTGGCTGTTCCAAGACAGTTCACAGGTAGGCTTCGGTGGATTTGATTTCAACACCGGTGGCGAGGTAGGCCCTGTGGGCAACGACCTGACCGAACTTGTGGCAGCAGCCACCGAGACAGCAGGCGAAGTGCTTGTCAACTTGGAAGCTGGTGCCGAGTACACCATGAGCGGTCCAATCAGCCGCAAAAACATCACCATCGCCGGTGTGGAAGGCAGCAACGCAAAAATCAAGTTGGCTGCTGGTGCATACTTCTCACCCAGCGCCAACCTCTCGCTGAAGAATGTTGACATCGACGCCTCTGCCCTTACCGACGCCGTCATCACCCTGAACGCATCCCCAATTGCATCAAGCCTCAACAAGGAAGATGGATACTACATCATCAACAAGATTGAGATACAAAACTGCAACATCAGCGATGCCGACCAGATCATCAACGACAACGGCGTGAAATATTGCGTGGCAGACATGACCATCGACAACAGCATCATATCTCTCGCTGCCACAAAGAAGACCGTCATCGACTTCTCCGCCGCTGGTTACATCAACGACCTGACAGTGAAGAACAGCACCGTATGGAGCAAAGGTGCTGGCGAACAGGACTACTTCGTGCGCTACAACAACTCCGGACGCTGCGACCGTGGCGGCTTCGAGACAAACAGCATCAACTACATCAGCAACACGTTCTACAACGTGGCAAAAAGCGGACAATGGGGCAACTACGCCGGATTTGCAGGCCGTGCCACCTCACTCTGGACAATGACAAAGAACATCTTCGTGGACTGCGGCAACGGACAAGTGGCTCGCCGCTACTTGGGTGGACGTCAGAACCAGGCAACAGCCTCTTTCGACTACAACACATACTGGTTTAATGGTGGCGCAGAAGATGCTTCCGGATATGACACCAGCAGCACCATACTGGCCAGCGACCCCAACTTCAAGGATGCAGCAAACGCCGACTTCACTCCACAAGGCAACGACCAGCTGACCAACAAGACCGGCGACCCACGCTGGCTGGATGCTGACGCCATCAACGACATCACCACCAACACAGAAGCCATCGACGCACCTGTCTACAACCTCTCCGGCCAGCGTGTCAGCCCAACAACCAAGGGCATCCTCATCAAGAATGGCAAGAAGTACATCAACAAATAACAAGCCATGAGAACGTGACATCTAAGACAAGATGACACGACAAGACGTATTCCGCCCCACTGCACACATTACTGCAGTGGGGCGAATTTTTATCATGCCATGATTACATCATGCAACAAAAAACGTCTTTTAACAAATATGGAATTCCAAAACATACATGTATAACTTAACAGCGCTATTATGAACAAATTTTCATTTGTATCACGTAAAGGACTCTTCGCCCTTGCCGTGGTAGCTGCAGGAACATGGATGGTCACATCATGTGCCGACACCTACGACGGAGACGAAAAGTTCGTAAGCGACGTGAGAAACACCCAGTTGGCCTCACCCGCCGAGGGCGACATCACCATCACGACCAACACCGACGGCGACCAGATGACCATCGCCTGGCCGGTGGTGCATGGTGCAGGAGGCTACGACGTGGCACTCTATGATTTAAGCGACGAAAGCAAACCATTAGTGAAAAAGGTGATTGACGGCTGTTCGCTGACAACAAGCAGGGAGGAAGACGTTAACTACAAACTCGAAATCCGCACTCTTGGCAACAGCAGCCTGAACAACACCGAGGCCACCACGGCAACGGTGAAGCTCTTCAACTCTTTTGAAGCAGCCTATGCTGCCATCCCCGAAGGAGACCTCAACGCATGGTTTGCCGCCAACCCCATCCCGGAGGACTCAGTTGGCGTGAACCTGAACTATGACCTCACACCAGGAGGACACTACACAGTAAGCTCGCTTCTCGACTTCGGAAACAAGACCGTCACATTGCGCACCAGCAGCAAAGCAAACAACGCCACAATAACTTATGGCAGCCAAGGCGGACTGGCTACAAGCAGCGGGTTCAAGGCAAAATACATCACTTTTGAATGTGGAGGAAGCACACAGCCAGTGCTCGCACTGAGCGAGACACCCGACCCAAACAAGTTGGATGCCGACCACAACAACCACTATCAGATAACAGACCCCATCAGCTTCCAAAACTGCTTGGTAAATAATGTAAACCGCACCTTCATGTACGACAACAAGGTGAAATACTGCGTTAAAACATTTTCCATCACCAACACATTTGTGAAATTCACTCCCGATGACAAGATGAGCAGCACTGCATATTTCCAAATATATGACGGAGGAGGTTTCATCAACGACTTCACAGCCACAGGTTGCACTTTCTGGGGAGCAACCGACAACAAGGTGCAGTATTTCATAAGATACAACAACTCTGGCCGCTGCGACCGTGCCGGCTACCTCACCAACTCCATCAACCTGAAAAGCTGCACGTTCTACAACATTGCAAAGGAGGGCCAGATGGCCAACCATAGCGGTTTCGATGGCAGGAACACCTCCAACTACGAAATCACCAACAACATTTTCGTAGATTGCGGAAGCGGACAAGTGCCACGCCGACTGACAGGACGCATCAGCACCAGTGCGGTGAACACCTTTGCATACAACACCTATTGGTTTGATGGCGCGCCAGAAACGGAAGGCTTCAGCACCAACTCATACGACTTAAGCAACAACGCACTGCAGACCGACCCGGCATTCACGGACCCAGCCAACGGCAACTTCACTCCGACAGGAGCCGACCAAGTGGCCCGAAAGACTGGCGACCCACGCTGGTGGAACTAAACAAAACTATGTAGAACAAAAAATCACACAAGATATGAAAAGAAAACTCATCATCAGTTTTTGCATGGGTGCGGCGCTGCTACTATCACCATTGGAGACATTGGCACAGGGGCAGACAGTGAAAGGCACCGTGCTTGATGAAAACGGCGAACCTATCATCGGTGCCACCATCCTCGTCGCCGGCGAGAAAGGCGGCGGCACCATCACCGACCTCGACGGCAACTATGAAATACAAGTGCCTGCCGAATCCAAGATCACTGTTTCCTACTTGGGATACATCACCCAGACAGTGAAGCCTGGTGGCGTGATACGCTTGGCAGAAGACAACCAAAGCCTCGAAGAAGTGGTGGTGGTGGGCTACGGCACACAGAAGATGAAGAATGTGACAGGTGCCGTGGAAACCATCTCACCCAAAGACATCCAAGACCTCTCGGTGGGTAGCCTTGGAGATGCTCTCGTAGGAATGTTCAACGGCGTTAGCGTGAACGCCGGCGGATATCGTCCCGGACAAAGCCCTTCGCTCAACATACGTCAGAGCAACGTGCTCGCAAGTTCCACGACACCCGGTTCCACGCGAGGCGGCGACCCCAACCCTTCACCGCTCTATGTCATCGATGGTTTCATCTCAACTGAGGAAGCCTTCAACAACCTTGATGTCAGCGAAGTGGAGAGCATCACCGTGCTGAAGGATGCTTCAGCTGCCGTATATGGCGCACGTGCTGCATATGGTGTCGTACTCGTGAAGACCAAGCAAGGTGAGAACAGCGCACCAAAAATCAGCTATTCAGGACAGCTTGGATGGACCGACGCACTCTACACACCCAAGATGCTCAATTCGTATGAATACATGAAGGTGTTCAATACCATTCGTGCCGCAAACACGTCAACGCAAGAAAACATCGAAATGCGCACGCAACTCTTCCAGGCCGATGAAATGGAGGCTGCCCGCAACCTCAACTACGACCTGCTCGACAAGGAATGGAAGGCCGCGCTGACACAACGCCACAACATCAACATCAATGGTGGCAATGACAAAGCCACCTACTTCGCCGGTGTGTCATACTATACCCAGGACGGTAACATCGGACGCCTCGACTATGACCGCTGGAACTTCCGCGCCGGCATCAACGCCAACATCGGCAAGTACGTGAAGACGGCACTGCAGGTGAGCGGCGACTGGGGAGAGCGCAACAACTCCACCACACCTCAAGGTGGCGGCACCGACTACGACTACAGATGGCTGATGACACACCTGCGCTTCGTGCCCGACTATGTGGGTGGCTATCCTCTTGTCTATAGCGGAATGGAAAACGGCATTCCCACCAGCGCAACACAACTCTACAACTTCGCCGCCGTGCAAAACCACAGCGACAACTTGCAAGACCAGTCGAACAACCTGAACATCAACGGAAGCATACAATTCGACTTCGACTGGATAAAGCCTCTCAAGGGACTATCTGCCAAAGTGTCGTACTCCAAGTCTATCAGCAACAGCAAAACCAACACTGTGCAGACCATACAGGACGTATATCGCATGATATCACGCACAGGTTCGGGCAACCACCTCTACACGGGTGAGGGAGCCGTATATGACGACAACACGATGGGTGTGCTCCGTCTCGTGAGCAATGGTGGATTGCTAAATCGTAGCATGGGACGTGGCGACAGTTACCAATTCAACTTCGTGCTGCAATATGCACGGCAATTTGGACTGCACGACGTAAGCGGACTTGTGACACTTGAGAAGACAGAAGCATGGAGTGAAGATCTCTATGGCAGCATCACCGACCTCATTGCATACCAAGACGGACAGTCTAGCTCCGGCACAGGTGACAAGGACGTGTCGTTCAACCGCTCAGAGAGCGGCATGCTCTCCTACGTTGGCCGTTTCAACTATGCTTACGCCAGCAAATACCTCTTCGAGTTCCTCTTCCGTGCCGACGCCTCCACAAAGTTCGCTCCCAAAAACTATTGGGGCAAGTTCCCGTCAGTCAGTGCCGGCTGGGTGATATCCGAAGAAAACTGGTTCCAGAACAACGTGAAATGGGTGGACTTCCTCAAGATTCGTGCTTCATGGGGCTTGATGGGACGCGACAACATACGTGCCTGGCTGTGGACACAGCTGTATGAGCGCAACGCAGCCAAGGGTGCCATCTTCGGCAGCAATGGTTTGAACAGCGATGTAGGCTACGCCCTCGTGATGCCCAAAGCAGGTGTGAACTCCGACGTACACTGGGACAAGACCTACAAGACCAACATCGGTATCGACGCCCACTTCCTGCGCAACCGCCTGACATTCGACTTCAACTTCTACTACGACCGTGGTCGCGAGCTTTTCGCAACACGCACTGGAACATCCATGTTCCCCACCACCGTGGGCACCCAGGCAACACCTGAGAACTACGGAGAATTAGACGCTTGGGGATGGGAGTTGAACGTAGGCTGGCGCGACAAGATAGGCAAAGACATCAACTACTGGCTCAAGCTCTCCACAGGCTTCAGCGACAACAAGATGCTGAAGACCAACTTCCAAGCCATACCAGAATACGGTGACATGGTTTATGGCGAGCGCACCGACCGTGGTGTGTGGGGCTTCAAGTGCCTCGGCATGTTCCGTAGTTACCAAGACATTGAGGAATATTTCGACCGCTACGGCATCACCGAATACCTTGGCATGACAAAGAGCGAAGTACGACCAGGCATGTTGATTTATGAAGACATCCAAGGCGACAACAACGGTGACGGCACCTATGGCCCGCGCGATGGCAAGGTGACCGCCGGCAACGACTTCATCCGCCTGTCGGAATACTCAAGCAACCCCTATGGCTGCACACTTAACCTTGGTGGCAGTTACAAGAGTTTCTCAATTCAAGCACAACTCAGTGCCGGTTGGGGTGCCAAGATGCTGGTGGGCACCGACTTCCGCAGTGCGGCATTCAAGAACTCGTCTGGCGGCAATGGCTATGAATACGACAACATGCCATCTGCCTTCAGCGACATGTTCAACTACGAGGACATCTACGATGCCTCGGGACACGTTACAGTGCCAGCCAACCTGACAGCCTGGATGCCCAACATGCGCTACACCACCAACGCACAGGCCTCCACTTTCTGGCTCATCGACGCCACCACGGTCACCCTGCGCAACATCACTGTAGCCTACACCCTGCCACGCTCATTAGTGAAACTCGCCGGCATCAGCAGCGTGCGACTAAACCTCACCGTGCAGAATGCCATCAACTTCATCAACAACTACCCCGACAAGAGTTGGGCATCATGGGCCGGAAGCTATGGTCGCTATCCCAACTTGCGCAAAATCACAATGGGTGTCAATGTCTCGTTCTAACTTAAAAGGATTATCAAGATGAACAACTACAATATAATCAAGACAGCCCTCGTGCTGGGAGCCATAGGCATGGGGGTGACCTCGTGCAGCGACGAATTCCTGAAAGAGAAGAAGAATTACGGCAACTTCAACCAGACAACGGCCTACAGCAATTACAATGGTGCCCTGGAACGTGTGAACAACCTCTATTTCTGGATGTTGCCCACCTCTGACGGAGGCGACGGCAACGGCACCAACAAGCCCAACGACTGGACGCCTGTCGGAAACCCCGACAAATGGTCGAAAAGCACTGACGAATATGGTGGATTCTCCATCTTCGTTGACCCTAATAATGAAATCACATACAATTTCAGCGGTTCCAACTTCGATTTCTTCTATGTGGCAAACGACGTTTACAGCCCTTGGGGACATATCCGCAACTGCAACGACGTTATAGAGAACGTGCAGAAAGCCAACCTCACCGAAGAAGAGAAGAATACGCTGCTTGGACAAGCTTATTTCTTCCGAGGATACATGTACTACCACCTCGTCACCATCTATGGCGGCGTGCCCATCATCGACCATGTGCAAGACCCCATCCTCGGCAACGAGGAAGATGGCAACGACCTCATCGTGCCCCGCAAGACCACCAAGGAATGTGTTGACTTCATCTGCCAGGACTTTGAACGTGCAGCCCAGATACTGCCCGCCCGCTGGCAGAACGAAGCTCAAGACTTCGGCAGGGTGACATCGGGTCTCGCCCAGGCCATGCTTGGCAAGATGCTCCTTTATTATGCCAGTCCTGTGTTCAACCGCGCCGACGACATGAGTCGCTGGGAGGCAGCCTACACAGCCAACAAGGCAGCCCTCGACAAGTTGAAGGCTGGTGGTTTCGGTCTGGCATACGCTGGAAATGGCGGCGAGAAGAACGCTGCCAACTGGGCAAAAATGTGGATGGACTACACTGGCAGCGACGGAAGCGTGAACGAAGCAGTATTCATCACCCTGCACAACACCAAAGACAATGTCTCCGGACAGCCCGACTATGGCAAATACAACCGCTGGGAGCACAGCATCCGCCCGAAGAACACCAACGGCGGCGGTGGCTACACACCAACAGCAGAGATGGTGGACCTCTTCCCCATGGCAGACGGACTGCGACCAGGAGAGAGCAGCATACCATACGACAAGCTCAATTTCTGGCTAAATCGCGACCCGAGATTCTACCGCACTTTTGCTTTTCCTGGCGTGGAATGGCAGTGGAGCGAAGGCGGCGTAAGCCTCTCCGACCCATCACTCAACGGCATCATCCCCACAGATGTCTACACCACAGGACGCAAATATGCACTTTGGAGCTACATGTGGAACGACAACGAAGACGACCTGGAGAAAGTGACCACTTCAAGTGGCTATTGGGCAGAACTGCTCACCCAGACTACCGACAAGGCAAGCAGCCACTCCATCTACGTGCGCAAGCGCACCGATGACTTGCACCTGCACACCACTCCTTTCTATGAGTACATCAACAGCCAGAGCAACCCGAAGGGCTTCATGAAGAACGCGGCTCCACTGCTCGCCATGCGCTATGCCGAAGTACTGCTCAACTTCGCCGAGGCTGCTTGCGGTGCCGGCCACTATGACGAAGCAGTGCAAGCCCTGCAGCAGATTCGCGCACGTGTGGGATACACCGCAGCCAACAACTACGGACTACCCTCCGGCATCAATGGCGACCGTGCCAAGCTCTTCAACACCATTCTTTACGAACGTCAGGTGGAACTGGCATACGAAGGCAACCGTTATGGCGACATGCACCGATGGATGCTCTTCGATGGTGGTGTGGGACAAGGCAACATCAAGTCGACATGGGCTTTGACCGGATTCAGTGGCAACACATGCAACTACCTCGGCGTGAAACCGCTCAACGGCACCAAGCGCCACCAGATAGTGCTCTACTGCCTTGACGCATCCACCACCGACCCGACAGAAGGCAACCGTCCCGATCCGATAACCCTCGACGAGGACATGACACGCACGGGCAGCAACTACAACGACAACAAGGTAAGGGAGTTGGCTGAATTCTATGAGATATTCTTGGGACGAAAGGATGTGAACCTCGACGGCAACGATGACGCACTCACCATCCAATACCGACCCACATACTATTTCCTCGGACTACGCCAGAATGCCATGCAGACCAACCCGACACTGCACCAGACAGTGGGATGGCACGACTTGGGAAGGAATGCTGATGGTCTGTTCGACCCACTTGCCGACACGCTACCATAAAAGTAGAAAATCACGGGGCAGGTTCTTGATTCTTCCTGAAATCAAAAACCTGCCCCCGTGATTTTAGGCAACCCAAACAGCAGAAAACACATGATGCACAGACTAATACTCTTTGGAAAACCAGAGTTTATATATAGGGTCAACAAATTCAAATCTCCCCTTTCTTAATTCTATGATGTCTTTGTTAGCAAGAACATTCTTATTCTTGCTGATAGTATTAGGATTGCCCAAATGATAAAGATTCTTAATTTTAGCCGATGATAATTGGACCACTCCATCCTTTACAGCACGAAGCATCTCTATCTGACTGGGCGGCAACGTTTCTGTATCACTTTGAAACATTGGAGAATTTGTGTTAATCAACTGTTCAAGTCCATATTTAAATGTCTCTTCCGTGACTTCCTCCAAAGTGACATTCCAGATGAAATAACAAAGCTGCTGCAAATACCAAGGATGACATTCTACAATTTCACATATCTGCTCTGCAAAACACTCGGAAATGTGTTTTCCTGACTTTTCAAATGCCTTCATTATAAAAGGCATCCATTCTGCCTTTGCTATTCTTTCAAGAAACAG
Organism: uncultured Prevotellaceae bacterium; assembly: GCA_946406585.1. Next base: position 13,990 of record CAMJLI010000011.1, read on the forward strand.
CATCTGCCCGAAACGATAAAAAGGAGAGTTGGAATTATTGAATATGTCAAGCATCATGTGTCGCTTACTGCCATAAAGGCAATAAGAAACGTTTTCTTGTCGTTGCCAGACAGAACGCATTCTTCCTTCCAGATTCTTATATTCATGGAGATTCGCTAACTGCTGAAACTCATCAATGCAGACAATGATATGCAGTTTCTTACTTTGTGCCAAGGTCTCGGGAAGTTGGAGAATATCCATCATATCTCGTTCTCCTGGCGTAAACTTCAAATCGAACGCCATGAAATTAGTCACATCATCCTTGATAACCAATTGTGGCACAACGCCTGTAAGAAATTTCTTAGCATCTTGTATGCGTCGTTCCAACTTACTTGAGGCACATTCTATCACCCGACTTGCAAACGTCCGGTAGAATTCCGCTTCAGAACCTATGCTGAAAGCATCAATAAAACAGACACGTACATTTTTGTCCTCTGCCTGCAATTCTTCCATTGCTACTTTCACCAAAGAGGACTTACCCCAACGACGTGGTGAAACCAGCATTACATTGATGTGTGAAGACAAGTACGTCTTTAACTGTGCCCGTTCTTCCACACGGTTTACAAAATTCTCCTTGCTCGCTAATGTGCCGTATTGAAATGGTGCTTTCATAAGTTTATAATCTTTTTTCCACGGTGCAAATATACATAATATTACCCAAAGGTAAGTTACCCTTGGGTAATATTTTTATAAAAATCTGCCTTCCGTCCTTCAATTTCCCTTCAATTGATAAAAAACGACCATTGCCTCTGAATCGCGGGGAGGGAGTCTTTGATTCATTTTGCCTTTTTGGATAGCTAGATGCACCTATCTGGAGACGGAGCGAACTGGGAGACCTTTGTAGCGGTGGTAATAGTTCCAATATGTCTCTTTTTTGTTGTTTATAATCAACTTTTTACCAATTATTTTTCTTGTTTTTGCCAATTATGGTTACCTTTGCATTCTGACTTTCCAAACAATGACTAAGACAGACTATAGGCAAAGACCCTGATAAGAGGTCTGAGCCGAAGAAAGAACACCTCACGAATCTAAAAAAACAATCATCATATGAACAAAAACATTTACAAATGCCTTGTGGCTGTCATATTGTTGCTCACAGCCACAACAAGCGTTCATGCCCAACGCAAAAGCGACGTGCTGACCAGAGGACTTGTTGCAATGAAAGCAAAAAGTGGCAACTTCCTTAGTTGGAGACGTCTGGGAGAAGAATACTATGACACCTACTACAACGTGTATCGCAATGGAACAAGAATTGCAACCAACCTGAAGGCAACCAACCTTAGTGATGCAAGTGGCAACGATGCTTCAAGCTACACCATACGTCCAGTGATAAGAGGAGTGGAGAAAGAAGCTTGCGCTGCAGTGACACCTTGGAGCAGTTATATTCCAGATAAGGGATATGGCAACCAGGACTATCCCATAGGCTATCTTGAAATACCACTACAGAAAATATATTCATACAAAGGGGTGGATGTGACAGCAAACTACACGACCAACGACGCCGAGGTGGCAGACCTCGATGGCGATGGCGAGATGGAAATCATCATCAAGCGTATCAGCAACGATGACAATAGCGGGTTATATGTCACAATGGAAGACCCTCACTACGACGTTTTCGAAGCCTACAAACTAAATGGAACAAGGCTGTGGTGGATAGATGTAGGCCCCAACATGGTTAGCGGCTCAAGCACAGAATGCAACCTCATTGCATACGACTGGGACCAAGACGGCAAGGCTGAAGTACTGCTCAGAGGAGCCGACGGCATGGTATTTCATCACAACGATGGAACAACGACCAAGATAGGATACCATCCTGATGAAGACAACAGAGGCAGCATCACCCATAGAGCCAACGCGACATATACCAACACCGGATATGAATACCTGGTATATTTAAACGGAGAAACAGGCAAGCCGTATCCCATTGGCAGAAATTCCCAATACCCATTCATCGAGTATCCCCTTTCACGAGAAAGCGCAAGTGCGTGGGGAGACAACTATGGACATCGCTCGTCGAAATATTTCATGGGAGCACCCTACCTTGATGGCAAAAAGCCATTCATCTTCCTTGGCAGAGGAATATACACCCGCCACAAGATGTGCGCACTTGAGGTTGACCCCACAACCCACAAGCTAACCGAAAAATGGAGATGGGAATGCAACAATTCTTCCAGCCCTTGGTATGGTAATGGATATCATAACTACATCATAGCTGATGTGGATGAAGACGGACGCGACGAGATAGTTTATGGCTCCATGGTCATCGATGACAATGGCAAGGGGTTGAGCACAACAGGATATGGACATGGGGATGCGCAACATGCGAGCGACTTTGACCCATACCGCAAAGGATTGGAATTCTTCGGCTGTTTGGAGGAAGGCCCATATTATGGCTTCAACTACCGCAACGCCACAACCAGCCAGGTGTATTTCAAGCACACAGGAACAGGCGACGACGGCAGGGCTTTGGCAGCCAACTTCTCCAACAGCCATCCGGGAGCATCCGGATGTTCCGCAGGGCACACCCAAATGATAAGCTGCGTGGCAGACAAGTCTTCTTCCGAAATACCGGCAATAGCCGACTACCTGATCAACTTCCGCATCTATTGGGATGGCGACTTCCTGTCAGAATACATGGGGTCGAAAAGTGCCGATGGTTGGACAATGATTGAAGGTATAGGAAAAGGACGAATGTTCACATCGAATGGCAGCTACAGCATGAATTCATATACCAAAAACGTGCCTTGCTTCCAAGGCGACATCATAGGCGACTGGCGCGAAGAAATCATCTTGAAAGACAATGACAGCCATATCCGCATCTACACCACGGGATTCCCCACGGAACACTCAATACCAACGCTTTGGCAAGACCACCAATACCGCCAAGCCATGGTTTGGCAGATGCATGCCTACAACCAACCGCCACACCTCAGCTATTATCTTGGAGAGATGGAAGGCATCACCATGGCTCCTCCACCACTCATCATGAACGAAAGGACTGAAATCAGCAATGGCGGCTCCATCTCATCTGCCCACGATGGCAAGCAGGTGATTGCCTGCGAAAACGCCAACATGACCATCAACGTCGCTGATGGTGCCTCACCATGGGTGTTCATCGACAACGCTCCCTATTGGTGCATGGGAACCGACGAAAACGGAACGACTGGCACAAAAGTAAGAACCGATGGTTCCATCGGTGCCACCAACCTGCCCCCCATCAACTACGAATACTACACCCACACCGTGACTGGCGGCGCCTTCACCGGTGCGATGCACCTGACAAAGCAAGGCCAAGGCACGTTGGTGTTGCCTAATGTGACAGAGACCTATACAGGCAAGACAGACGTCTGGGCAGGCACACTCGAATTCAACGGCACAATGCAAAGCAGCCCGGTATGGCTCAACCGCTTCGCCACCCTCAACTCCACCGGCGGCGTGTTCGGTTCATCCATATCTGCCGAATATGCTGCCACCATACAGCCTGGCGGCCAATACACCAAAGTGTCCACCATCAGCGCCAACGAACTGAACCTCCGCTTCGGTTCACGCGTGGTGTTCGACCTCATGGGAACAAATGTGGGTGACAACGACCAGATTTTCATAGGCACATTGAGCACCGAGAGCAAGGCAGGCGACAGCGTATGGGAAAACTTCGGTCCACAATACATCCAGCCAGTATTCCAATTCAACTGTCCGTACAATCCAGCCGATGGCAATTATCCAATCGGAACATTGGAAGCATTGGCAGAGGGCAGCAGCCTCAACGACATTATTATCGAAGGAGTGGATGCATCACGCAATCCGTATCTTGAAGTTAAAGAAGGCATATTGTATCTTGTCATCGGCAACTTAAGCCCATTGGACACACCAACAATCGACATCATCGACTGGGTGAACTACGACCTCAGCAAAGTTTATACTTCATCATCCACTACATCTTATTATCTTCCTGTGGTGGGTGCCAGTTGTGCCACTGCCGGGGCAACACTAATATACACAGGCACGTTCACTGATGAAGATGGAAATGCGACCAACTTTGGCAGTATAGGTGAAAATCTTTATAGCGAAGGCTATGAAAATGTGTCGAATGCGTCTGAAGCATGGACCACACAATATGCCACTCTCAAATTGGATAATTGGCAGGGGTCTGGCGACCATTACATACAAATAATACAAGGAGGAGGTTCTGGCCCAAGATCTGCCTATACGAATTTCTATACAGGAAATAACTTCTATACCAGCGACCTTTACAGCATCGAGTTCGACATGGCTATTCACTACACCCAGGGTAGTTATGACGACAACGAGGTGATTCTTTTTGGAGAAGGAGCAAGAATGCCATCTTCCAACCAAATATTCGGCAACTCCAACTATGTGTTCAGACTTTATGGTGGAAAGAACTACGGCAATACTTACAAAGTGGTTAACACCACCAACTCTTTTACTCTAAACAACGAAGAATGGTATCACTATGTCATCAATGTGAACAAGGCAACAGGCGAAGTGAGTTACGCCATCACTTCTCTACAAGGTACCAGCACCGGAGGGTCAGGCAATTATAAAATAGAAAGCTCTGACGTAAATCTGAACGTCAAAGGCATGTTTGTTGCATTGGGCAGAAACAATTCATGGGCATATGTTGACGACATCGTCATCAATACGCCAAACATCAGCGTACCCACCTTCACCTTCGAGAAGCCAGGCACGCTGACAATGACAGCCAATGCCCCAGGCTATCAAAGTGCCAGCGCTACATTCATTGTTGAAAAACCATACGTGAAAGACGGCAGCGACTACGTGCCCGTATCCATCAACGACGAGCAATGCACACAGTATGCCCTCCTTGGTGAAATCGACGGAGGCAACTCCCACCTCTGGCGCAGTGGCCTTAACGGCAGCACATGGGCATCCTTCGTTTTGCCATACAGCATGACAGCCGCCCAAGTGAAGAGCGTGTTTGGCGAAGGAACTGTAATAGGAAACCTAATGGAGGATGCCGGCGACGAAAAAACCCTGATATTCGAAACTGAATCAGGAGACATCCGAGCCAACCAACCATTCCTCATCAAGGGTGTGACAAAAGCCTCGCCTTATCTCATCAAAGGCGTATCCGGCATTCCTGTAGATGAGCCAAAAGTATCCACCGACTATTACATGTTCCTCGGCAACTATGACAACAAGGAAGACCAGCCTTTCTACAAAGGCGACTATTTCCTCACCTCCGAAGGACTTAAGCGGCCAAAAACTGACGGCATACTGATGAATCTCAAAGGATACCGCGCATTCTTCCGTGCAATAGACAAGAACAGTCAGGCACCGGCCATCATCTTCGATGACGCAACACGCATTCAAGAAATATCCAATGCTTCATCGGCTCCAAGCAATGTATATACAGTGACAGGACAACAAATGCGAAACAAATCGAACGATTTGAAAGGACTGCCACGAGGAATATACATCGTAGACGGGAAAACCATAACAGTGAAATAAAAACCTGAAATGTCGTCCGCCATCCATCCAGCAGGATGACGACGGACGACCATAATAACAAGAAAAGATGAAAAAGAACATCTATGCCACTCCGGAAATCGACGTTTGCCATTTGAACATTTCCTCTGCCGTAATGCAAGAGGAGTTTGAACTTGGCAGCAATGTGGATCCTGTGAGTGGCGGCACAATCAATTCCAATTATTCAAATCTTTGGGAAGAAGAAGAAGAGCCCACACTAAAAAAGGATTGTATGTGGGACAAATTTTAAGTAATTCTTTTACATCAAGATACACTTGCCTTAAGGACTTTGAGGACTATCTGTCCTTTTAGTCCTTAGGGTTTTTGAATAAATGCCACATACCATGTCCATGACAACCTAACAAACTACAACATGACAATTTGCCCCAAAACAATAATTCTGTTGGCCCTCTGCATCACGCTTCCTATCCAAGCCCAGAAAAAGCCCAAGAAAGAATTGTATGTGCCAATGGACTATTCCACATGCGGCTACAAGGCATCCGAGCAGTCCATTCCCGACGTGCCAGAAGCAACGACAGTGACATGGCAACCAGGCGACTGCTCCAGCCTCATTCAGGCAGCCATCGACAAGGTTGCCACCCTTCCTGCCGACGTGCAGGGCCATCGAGGCACCATAGTAATTGGCGAAGGCATTTTCCGCCTTGACCACCCCCTCCGCATCACCACTTCGGGAATAGTGATTCGAGGCATGGGCAAGAGCAACACCACACTGATGAGACATGGTGCAGACAGAGGAGCACTAATCTACATCGAGGGGGACAAGACATCAACCATAAAGGCAACAAAAAGCGACACTCTACACATATCGTGTCAAGAAAAAGTGCCGGCAGGCAGCACCATCCTCACACTCACCACAGCAGCTTCCAATCTGCACCCTGGCGAACGCATCCTCATCACACGACCCTGCACACGTGAATGGATAGAGCACTTGGGCATGGACGACTTCGGTGGAGGACTTGACTATACAGGATGGAAACCTACAGACATCGACATCACATGGGATAGAACCATCACACACATCGACGGCAGCACAATACACATCGACGCACCAATCACCACCACCATTTCCGCTGACTTCGGCGGGGCTTGCGTCTTGAAGCACAACCCCACGATGGAGTTGACTGAATGTGGCGTGGAAGACCTCACACTGGCAAGTGCCACCAATGACTGGAATCCCAAGGACGAAGACCACTGCTGGGACGGCATAACAATGGAAGAGGCACGCGACTGCTGGGTGCGCCGCGTCAATTTCTCACATTTCGCAGGCAGTGCCGTGATTTTGCAAAAACACACCTCACGCATCACCGTGGAGGACTGCATTGCCATCGACCCCGTTTCAGAGACAGGAGGCTGGCGCCGCAACACCTTCCACACCAGGGGACAGCAGACGCTGTTTCAGCGCTGCGTGTCACGTCAGGGCATTCACGACTTCTCTGCAGGCTATTGCGCTGCAGGTCCGAATGCCTTCGTGCAATGCGAAGGCGAGCAGTCGCTTGGCTTCAGCGGCAGCATCGGCTCATGGGCTTGCGGACTGCTCTTCGACATTGTCAACATCGACGGGCACGACCTAAGCTACTCCAACCTCGAACAGTTTCAGATGGGCACGGGATGGAACACCGCCAATTCCATGTTCTGGCAATGCACGGCATCCACCATATACTGCTACTCCCCCGACAGCGACAACCGCAACAGCGCGCACGGCAGTTGGGGCACCCTCACCGGCAACGGCGAATGGACGAGCAGCAACGACCATGTCAGTCCACGCTCTCTCTACTACGAACAGTTGGAGAAGCGCCTGCAAACCAAAGGATGGGGGGCGGAGAAAGCCCGCAGCCACTGCCATCAAATAGGACAAGTGCTCCCCCGCCCCACCAATGCCACCAGTTCGCCCACCGTGGAACAAGCCATGCAACTGGCACAAGAATCGCTCCACGAACCACGACTCACACTTGAGATGTGGATGGACAGCATAGCCGCAAGCAATCCCATTTCAAGAGTCCCCAGGACAGACATCAGCGGCAGGGCCATGAAGAGGAAGACGATGCCCAAAACACCCTCACAGCCATCCACGACAGAGGATTATTCCATTTCCAACGGACACATGGCACACGACGACATGCTCGTGACAGGAAACCAATACGACATCCCCTGGTGGAGCGGACGCGTGAAAGACAATTTCGTGAAACGCGAAGCACGACCAGCCATCACGCGCTTCGTGCCCGGACGCGAAGGGACAGGATGGACCGACCGCATCGACTCCGTGGTGGGATACTTGCGCAAGGGACACTATGCACAGCTCGACCATCACTACGGCCTATGGTATGACCTTCGCCGCACCGACCACGAGCGGGTGCGACGTGCCGACGGCGACGTGTGGGCGCCATTCTATGAACAACCCTTCTCACGCAGCGGAAAAGGCACGGCTTGGGACGGCCTCTCCTGCTACGACCTCAGCCGACCCAACCTATGGTATTGGAAACGGCTCAACGACTTCGCCTCTGAAGCATCAAGACACAACATCCTGCTCTTCAACGAACACTACTTCCAACACAACATCCTGGAAGCCGGGGCTCACTGGGTGGATTGTCCTTGGCGCAACACCAACAACATCAACGGCACCAACTTCCCCGAACCTGTCCCTTTCGCCGGCGACAAGCGCATATTCATGGCAGAACAGTTCTACAACGAGCAGGATGCCACGTTGCGGCCGCTTCACAGGCAATACATACGCATGTGCCTTGACCAAATGAAAGGGCAGACAAATGTAGTGCATCTGATAAGCGCGGAATACACAGGACCTACCCATTTCACCCGTTTCTGGCTTGAGACAATAGCCGAATGGGAAGCCGAGACAGGACAGCATCCACTAGTAGCCCTCAGCTGCACAAAAGATGCCCAGGACAGCATCATGTCCGACCCAATCCTCAGCCAAACCGTCGACATCATCGACATACGCTACTGGCACTACAACACCGAAGGACTATGGGCGCCGGAAGCAGGGCGCAACATGGCACCCCGCCAATGGATGCGGAAGATGAAGACAGGAAAGACAGGCTTCGAAGAGGTTTACAGGGCTGTACGTGAATGCCATGACCGCTACCCAGACAAGGCCATCACTTATTATGCCCAGCAATATCCGGAAAACGGATGGGCTGTGCTCATGGCTGGCGGTTCATTGCCCAACATCCCCATAAAGCCGAAAGACGGGAAGATGCAACAGGTGCTTCTCGCCGACTTATGCCTGATGCACCCCATGGACGGAACGGGATGCCTCGTGCTTGGCGATGACAAGACAGGTTATTTGGTCTATACCCAGGACAATGGTGCCAGCCTCACCATATCGGCTGGGAAATACAAGGTTTACGACATAGATTCAAAAACGGGAGCCATCACACCAAAGAAGACCATCCCCCACAAGGGAGGGAAATGCAGGGTGGCCGACCTATGTCAGGGAAAGATAGTATGGCTCAAAAGCATCTGAAATAAGGCACAATGGCCAACGACGACATCATTTCTTATCGTTGTTGGCCATTGGTTTGCAGCACCATCGCGACACCTTCAGCATCACCCCGATGCCCGGCACCTCCTTGAGCAGATAGTATTTATGGCTTTGACGCACCAGTCTGCCAGTCATTCCCTTCAACGGTCCGTGGCACACCAGGACAGGCGTGCCAACCTTCAGCCGTGCCTCCTCCTGACTGACATATTTCCTCAATTCTATTTCAGGGTTGCACATGGCCTTGAACTCAAACATCTGCTTCGCAGGTATCTCGTAATACTCCCGCGTCTGCTTGTCTTTTGTGATTACCGACATCTTGAATTGCACCTGGGTGACCATTTCCTTCATCGTCTGTGCCGACTCAGGCTTCTTCACAAAAATCAGGTTGCTCACCACGGGGCGCAACTTGCGCTTAGGCCTTCCATTTTCATCCTCATAGAAACGATATTGCATGGGGATGAAAAAATCCAGACCATGTTCCTTGCAATAGTCACCCACCTTCATCTGGTTGGTTGTGTAAAGCCTTATGGCATACCAAGGAGTATTGTCCTCTAAGCCCTCTCCACCCTCAAATGAGAATGGCAACACGGTGGTTTCGTCTTGCATAAGATTTAATCAATAATAGAATTTCACTTTTCGCTATTATCAGGCATGAGTGGTATGTTTCTGCGATATGCGGTGCCCGTCATCACACAAACAAGGTCTCCTTTCTGGTTGGTCACCCTCACCACACACATTGGCAACTTGTGGTGATACTCCTCTTGGGCAACGGCGGTAAGCACGTCGCCCTTTCTTGCCGAGCGCAGATATGTGATATTGTTGTTGGTGCCAACAGTCATCAGCCCGCAGCTGTTCACGGCGGCAGCAAAAGCCAAATCAGCCAATGTGAAGATGGCACCACCCTGACATACACCAGCACCATTGAGGTGGGTTTCCGTAACTGTCATCTGAGCACGTGCCACACCATCCACTATTTCTACAATCTGCGCCCCTGCTGCTGCTGCAAACCGGTCGAAATGATTAAGGTAGTCTATCAATACCTTGTCCATGAACATCAAGCCTTGACAGTCTCAACAAACTGCTTCACTTTCTCCACATCCTTGACACCTGGCTCTATCTCGAATTTCGAGTTGATGTCCACACCCACAAATTGGGGGTGCTTGAAAGCCTTCACGGCTTCCGCATCTTCAGGTGATATGCCGCCGCCTATCAAGAAGGGCACATTGCCCTTATAAGCATTGAGGATGTTCCAATCAAACTTTTTGCCGCAGCCTGTCAAGCCGCTTTTGGTGTGGAAGAGGAAATAGTCCACCACTGGCTCATAGTCCTTGCATTTCTCCAAGTCTGCCTCGCTTTCCAACATTATTGTCTTCATTATCTTCACAGGACGTATGTCTGGGTCGAGAGTGCGGCGCAGATTCTCAATCATCAAAGGCAGCTCTTCACCATGCAACTGCACCACGTCGAGATAGAAATTAAACACCCTTGTCACAATGTTCTGTGGCATGTCGTCGGCAAACACCCCCACCCTCTTTGGCTTGTTTACCTTTGCAGCCAATGCGGGTTGGCCTCCCAGCTCTTTGGGAGACTTTACAAATGGGGAATAGTCGGGATAGAAACCACCCCTGGCACCAAGCTGCTTCACATAACGAGGACTATCAGGACAGAAAATCAATCCAACCCAATCCACGTCGAGTTCACTTATCTCACGGATATTATCGGCTTTGCACAAGCCACAGACTTTAACTATCATATTAAAAAAATTATCAATTATTGAACACCTGCTTTGCAACAGGCTTTCCATCATGTTCTCTCACAAGCAGCCGCAAACAAAACAGCCAACCATAAGAGGGTGCAAAGTTACGTCTTTTTTTGGGAAAAGCATAACTTTATGCGAAAAACTTGTCTGTAGGGGAACCAGAAATCGTTGCACCTATTGCACGTGGAGACAAAGACAAGAAGAGGACATCATGAAAGGGTGATATTGCAAAAAACAGAAAAGAAAAAAGATGGCAGTTTTTTTGTTCATTTAACATAATAAAGACAAGTTATAATCGTTAAATGAAAAAGAACACATAAAAGATTAGCCTATGAAAATATTTACTCACGAAGAAACAGAACCATCACTACACACCCTCAATTTCATAAGAGAATTTGCACGCACGTATCGTGTGA
>CAMJLI010000012.1 GCA_946406585.1 uncultured Prevotellaceae bacterium
AACCGGACAATGGGACATGGCAACAATTCTCACTTGAAGACAACACCGACAAGTACCAGGCGGTGCTGAAACAACGACCAGGCTCTGTCATTCCTCTGGCAAATCTCGCACAGAGCACCACCGAAATGCGCACCGACTCGCTCACCCTGCTGGTGTGCCTCGACAAGGAGGGGAAGGCATCAGGACTCCTTTACGAAGATGAAGGAGATGGCTTCACCTACCGCAACGGGGATTATCTCCTCACAAGGCTTGAGGCTTCACTCAACAAGAAAAGCCTCACTGTCACCCTCACAGAAGCCGAGGGTCAACGCAAGGCTCCTGCCCGTTGGCTGCGCATCGCTTGCGTCAAGGATGGGAAAGTGTATTATTCTCCTTGGCAAGGCGGCAACACGGCAAGCATGAAAATAAGGAAAAATAAGAACCAAACTTAATAATTATCATCATGAACATTAATTTCAAAATTGTGCTGGTGATGGCCCTGGGTTGGCTTTACGGCACATGTGCGTTCGCACTCGAAAAGGTGGATGGTGTCTACCAGATTGCAAGTGCCGCCGACCTCGTAGAGTTTGCCGCACTGGTGAATGGCGGTGAGAATGCCGCCAATGCTGCATTGACGGCCGACATCGACATGACCGACGTGGCATGGACGCCAATAGGCAACAGCAACAGCCGCTTTGCAGGAACTTTCGATGGGCAATATCATACCATCGACCATCTAAAATATGAGTCGGCAGAAGAGCGCATCGGCATCTTCGGCGTGGTAGACGGTGGCTGTGTCATCAAGAACTTCATTGCAGGACCCGCCAACGAGATTCGCGGCACCAGCAAGGTGGGTGGAATCATCGGCTGCTCCGACGGCAGCGGATGGGTGACGCTCGAGAATGTGGGACATGAGGGATATGTCTATGGCACAGGCAACAATGTATGCGCCATCATCGGAGTGGTGATGAATGGCGGTCCCGCCACTCGCATCACCAATTGCTACAACATGGGCAATGTCTCTGGTGGCGGCGAGAGCGCTATCATTGCAGGATGGTTTGGCGGACATGGCAGCGTGGAGGTTCGCGGATTCTGGAACACGGGTGTCATGGAGAGCGGACAGGATGGCTCCAACTCGCTTTGGAGAAATGGCAGCGGCATCACCACCGAGCGCATCTTCCATCTCTATGGCGACCAAGGTGCTTCCGTCATCGAGGAGGGAGACCTCACTTCAGGAAAACTGGCGTTTGCACTCAACGACTACAAGGATGCAGGATTCTGGAAGCAGAATCTCACCGACCCCGTCGACCTGCATCCCACCTTCTTGCCCGGACACCTGTCTGTATATGCAAATGGCGAACTCGCCTGCGACGGTTCGGCAAAAGAGGGCTCGTCGGTCACCTATTCCAACACCGAGGGCTCTGTGCGCGACGAACACCAGTTCGTGGCAGGCTTCTGCTCAGTGTGCGGCTTGATGCAAGAAAACTTCTGCCAGATGGAAGACGACCATTATATCATTGATGATGGTGACAAACTCAACTGGTTCGCATACATGGTGAACAATGTGAACGGTGCAGCCAACGCACGCCTCACAGCCGACATCTACATGACAGCCAAGGCTTTCACACCCATCGGACAAGATGCCCATGACTTCAAGGGACACTTCGATGGCGGTGGTCACCGCATCCTGAATCTTGTAACCAATGCCGACCGCAACAACCAGGCTCTCTTCGGACAGGCTGTTGGGGGCGCTGTCATCGAGAACGTCATTATCGATGCTTCCTGTCTCATACAGGGAACGGCCTTCACTGCCGGTATATTGGGACATGTGTGGGGCGACGGTGTCATAGTGCGCAATTGCGGCAACGAGGCCAACATCTATGGCTCGGCACAAAACGCTGCCGGCATCGTGGGTTGTTCGGAAAAAGAGGTGCATATCTCCAACTGCTACAATCTCGGCGAAATACAAGGCTCGCACGAGAATGCCGGAATCTGTGCCTGGATGGGTGCCAACAATTCAACCATAAAGAACTGCTACAGTACGGCTACAGGCATCAATGGAGCTGGTCTGTGGCGCAAGGATGAGGTGGTAGGAGAGAATGTCTACCAGATAGAGGGCATTCAGGGAACAGCCTTCTCCGAAGAACAGATGAAGAGTGGCGAACTGGCATACATGCTCAATGGAAAGCAGAGCGAGACAGTGGAATGGTATCAAGTGATAGGCACCGACAGCCATCCCATGCCAATATTCATCGAGGGTGGCGTGGTATATGCCAATGGCGCGCTCGACTGTGCTGGCAACGCCAAGGAGGGTGCTGACGTGACATACTCCAACACCGAGGGAGCCACTCGCGACGACCACCATTTCGACAATGGCATTTGCAGCGTGTGTGGAACACCCGACACCGAATACATCAAGGCTGAGGATGGTAACCTTATGCTGGCTTCCGCTGCCGACGTGGTGTGGTTTGCAGCCATGGTGAACAAGGTGGATGCTTCGCTCAATGCGGCGCTTGCAGCCGACATCGATTTCAATGGTGTGGATTTCCAAGGCATTGCCACAGCCGCAGCACCTTTCTCAGGCACCTTCGACGGGCAGAGACACATCATAAGCAACCTGGTGATCGATATGCCTGAAGAGCCCAATGTGGGATTCTTCCGCGAGATTACCGCTGGTGCACATATCATGAACCTCACCATCGATGCCACATGCTCCATCAATGGAAAGAACTTCGTGGGTGCTTTCATCGGACATGTCAGTGGAAATGGCAAAGCCACTCTTGAGCAACTTGGCAATGAGGCTTCTGTCAGCACCATCGACCAGAATGCAGGAGGCATCGTGGGATGCAACACCTCCGGAGAACTCAAGCTCACGCTTCTAAACTGCTACAATGCTGGTGCCATCTCCAGTGGATGGGAAGCAGGCGGTCTGTCGGGATGGTTGGGCAATGATGCCATCACCACCAACTGCTACAACATGGGTGTGGTGAACAATGGCGAGTCCTATGCACGTGGCAACAACATCCAAATCACCAATTGCTTCGACCCTGTCACCGACTGGCCTGCCCTGCCTGTCACTCCGATAGAGAATTTCACCAACGATGTGGTGTACAACCTTCTTGCCGAGGCTGCTCCTGGCATTTGGTTCCTCAGTGCAGAGACCGATGGGCATCCAGTGCTCTACGACACAGGTATCGTGAGCGGCATCAGAAGGACGACCGTTAACAATGACAATGGAAATGTATATTATGACTTGCAAGGACGTAAAGTAGTTCGCCCCTCAAAAGGCATTTATATCTTGAATGGACATAAGATTGTTGTTAGGTAAGATAGTTCTAATACCATGATCGAAGGGAATGTTGGTGGAGCCAACATTCCCTCTTTTTTTTGTTGTCATGTCCAACGACATTTTTACCCTGCAAAAGGCGTTTTTTACCAAAAATCATCTCCGTAAATCGAATATTCCACTTATACAAGTAATTAGGTGAACTTATCCTAACTCGTTGATTGTCAATTAGGCGTGACAATATATCCATTTATATCATAATACTTTCCTTATTAAATAGCCATTTGTCGACATCATTCACTAATTTTGCATCATCGATTTGAAAACACAAATATAGTTAGTTAGTTTTTTATGTTGGTAGGTTTTGGTAAATGTTTGTTATTGTCGCTCTTGTTGGTTATTGGTCCTTTCCAATCTGCAAGGGCGGTTTCAGGGTATGATCCAGTGGCAAACCCCGAGGCGGTAGTTGCCTCGGGGCGAGCCCGGTTCACGGTTCTCACGCCACGTATGATTCGCATCCAATACAGCAGCAGGGAGTTGTTCGAGGACAGGGCAACTTTCGCAGTGGTGAATCGCAACCTGCCAGTGCCGCAGTTTTCTACACGAGAAGAGAATGGTTTCTTGTATATTGAGACAGAGTACCTCACGCTGAAATATAAAATAGGGAGTAACATATCGCCTTCGTTGAAGTCGCCAAACAACCTTTCCATCACCATGGCGCTGAACGGTCGCGATGTGATATGGTATCCGGGAAAGGAGGACGCACTCAACCTGAAGGGCACCAAGCGCACACTCGACACTGCAAGTGGCGACAACCAGCGCCCTGACCTCGAGGATGGCATAATCTCACGTGCTGGATGGGCGCTCATTGATGAGTCGCCGAAAACCAAGCGCGGCGACGGTTCCACCACCTTCGCCTTCGACCAGCAGGTGGAAGGCATTGAGTGGCTCGCACGGCCAATCGACAACAATGCGTTCGACTGGTATTTCATGGGCTACGGACACGACTACAAGGAAGCCATTGGAGACTACATAAAGATTGCAGGCAGGCAACCACTGCCGCCTCTCTTTGTCCTTGGCTACTGGTACAGCAAGTATCAGCGCTATTCACAACAGGATTTCATCAATCTTGTCAATGAGATGCGGCAAAACGACATTCCGCTCGATGTCATGATTTTCGACATGGACTGGCACCTTGACGGATGGACGGGTTGGACCTGGAACAAGAGTCTCATACCCAACCCCCCAGGACTCATCAACTGGATGCACAACCAGGGCATCAAGGTGGGTCTGAACCTGCATCCTGCCGATGGCGTGGCAAATTATGAAGACCATTTCAGGGAGATAGCCGCCGACATGGGCATGACAGGCGACAGGGTGCCTTGGATGATAGAGGACTCCACGTTCTATCGCTCGTTCTTCAAGCACATCATCCGTGAGCGCGAGAAAGAGGGTGTCGACTTCTGGTGGCTCGACTGGCAGCAAAACCTCACCAGTCATTACACCGAGGGACTGGGTGAGACATTCTGGTGCAACCATGTTTTCTTCAACGACATGCGCAACAACCGACCCGACCGCAGGCCGTTCATCTTCCATAGATGGGGCGGACTGGGTAGTCACCGCTATCCCATAGGGTTCTCTGGCGACACTTATTCCACATTTGGCTCGCTGGCATTCCAGCCCTATTTCACGGCTACGGCATCGAATGTGTGCTTTGGCTATTGGGGACATGACTTGGGTGGACACCTGCAGATTGCGCCAACCGACCCCGAACTGATGTTGCGGTGGTTGCAATTTGGAGTGTTCTCTCCGATTTTCCGCACTCATGGGGCGAGTCAGGAGGGGAATGAGAGGCGAATTTGGAAATTGGACAATTTCCCCATGTTGCTCGACTGTGTCAATCTGCGCTACCAGCTCATGCCATATATCTATACCGCAGCACGACAAGCCTACGACACGGGTGTTTCCATCTGCCGTCCGCTCTACTATGAATGGCCGGAAGAGAACGAGGCGTATCGGCAGGAGGGAGAATACATGTTTGGCGACGATATCCTCGTGTCACCTGTGGTGACGGCAGCCAACAATTCCAAGAAGACGTTCCACAAGACATGGCTGCCAGGCGGAATGTGGTATGATGTGACTCATAATGAGATGATTCAGGGTGGCACCACCATAAGCCATTATTACGGGTTGGGAGACATCCCTTATTTCATAAAGGCGGGAGCCATCGTGGTGGAAAATCCAAAAATGACAAATCTCAAGAAAAGTCCCGACCAACTCATCGTGAAAGTGATTCCGGGTGAAGTAGGGGAGGCCTCGCTCTATGAAGACGAGGGCGACACTCAGGCTTACGCCGAGGGGGCTTTCACCACCACCACGTTCCGACAGATGCGCTCCGCCTCGGAATTGTCGCTCACTATCGATCCAAGGCAGGGGACATTCGATGGAATGCCTTCGCAAAGGGCGTACAAAGTGGTCTTCATACTTGAGGAACAGCCGCTCACCGTGACAATCGACGGCTCGGAAACCGACGATTGGTCATATGATGCAGAAATGCAGCAAGTCACGGTGAATGTGCCTGCAACAGCTTGCGACCAACAGATAACTGTCACGCTTCAGCGTTCAGCCAGCGGCATCTCGCAGATGGGTGACGCCACCATTGTGGAGCAGCGGTATTTCGACCTTCAAGGACGTGAGCACACCTATGCACCTCAAGGCCCGCATATCGTGCGCCGGATATGGAACAATGGCAAAGTGTCTACGCAAAAAGTCATTCAATGATGCAGAGTACCAGATAATTGTTTCTTCCCTACATACCCCAATCACATTTTCAAAAAAAACTACGTTATGTCAAAGAAAGCAATCTTCATATATTCCATCTTCTTTCTTGTTCAGATGCCAGTGCTTGCACAAAGCCTCGACGCTCTATGGGCAACGGGCAGTGCTGTGCCAGAGGGCACGCGTCAGCTGACAAAGCGCCCCGACGGACAGTTCCGATTCGCTGGGGCGCTGAATGATGGCGAGTTGAAAATCATGACCACGGAAACATTCCAGAAAGGAGTTACGATGTTCCTGAAGCCACAGTTGGTGGACTCTTACCTCATCAACAAGGGCATCAACTATGTACTCACTTCCGACGAGACACAGCCAGGATGGGTGGTGTCGTTCCAAGAGGATACATATCGCTTTCTCGTTGACCCTGTGGCAAGGAAGGTCACAGGTGAGCTGATGTTGCCTTGGAACGAACTATTCATCGCAGGAGGCGCTTTTGAGGGAGGTGCAAACAATGTGGAGTGGAACCGCAATGGAATGTTGCCTTTTGAACGCGACCATGACAATCCTTATGTCTTCTCTTGGACTGGACAATTGGGCGAGCAGGATGGAGTCGTGGAACCCGGACGGTTCAAGTTGGAGGGACAGATGACATGGGGACCTCGTGAACTGCATCCCTATGTTCAGGATGAGGATCTGCTTGCCTCCACCCAGGTGCGTCAGGGTGGCGACGACACCAAGTGGCATGTCTATGTGAAAGGCACATACCACATAGTGGTCGACCTCTTCAACGAGACCTTCCATGCCGAACTGGTGGAAGAGGCTGACTCGCACCAGTTGGATGGAGTGGAAGAAAAGGTGTCGCACACAGATGACAGCACTCAGTCCGTCTATAATGTAAATGGCGTGCAATTGCCTGGACTACAGAAGGGCTTGAATATCGTGCGTACAGCCGACGGAACGGTGAGAAAGGTCTTTCGCAGGTGAATTATGATTACCTACTAAACTTTATTTCATGATGAAGAAAATTTCAGTAGCAGTGATGGCAGTATTGCTGACAACGGGTGCCTTTGCCCAAAAGAAGGAAATGAAAGCCTACATGGTGGCTGATGCACATCTCGACACGCAATGGAACTGGGACGTGCAGTCCACCATACGTGAACATATCCGAAACACTCTCAACCAAAACCTCTTTCTCTTCAAGCAATACCCCCACTATGTCTTCAATTTCGAGGGGGCTGTCAAGTATTCTTGGATGAAAGAGTATTACCCCTATGAGTATGAGGAGATGAAGCGCTATGTGGCGCAAGGCAGATGGCATGTGACAGGGAGCAGTTGGGACGCCAACGAAACCATCATCTGTTCGCCTGAGTCGTGGCTTAGGAACGTGCTGCTTGGCCAGACGTTCTATCGCACGGAGTTCAATACCGAGGGGACAGACATCTTCCTGCCCGACTGCTTTGGCTTTGGCTACACCTTGCCCACGCTGGCGGCGCATTGCGGCCTCATCGGTTTCTCGTCGCAAAAGCTCATGTGGCGCACAAAGCCTTTCTATGAGGGTGGCAAGCGCTATCCGTTCACCGTTGGCCTATGGCAGGGCATCGATGGCAGTCGCATCATGATGACGCACGGATTCAACTATGCACAGAGATGGGAAGATGCCGACTTGTCGAAGAACGAGAATCTGATAAGGGAAATCAAGGAAAGTCCTCTCAATGTGGCATATAGGTATTATGGCACCGGTGATGTTGGTGGTTCGCCCAACTTGGAGTCTGTGAGGGCGGTGGAGAAGGGCATCCACGGCGATGGGCCGGTGCAGGTCATCAGTGCCACGAGCGACCAGATATACAAGGATTTCATGCCTTTCGACAAGCATCCGGAACTGCCGGTCTTCGATGGCGAACTGCCAATGGACGTGCATGGCAATGGCTGCTATACGTCGCAGGCTGCGATGAAGCTCTACAACAGGCAGAACGAACATTTGGGCGATGCTGCCGAACGCTCCTCCGTGATGGCAGAATGGTTGGGTGGCGCTTCCTACCCCAGTGCATTGCTCACCAATACCTGGCAACGCTTCATCTGGCATCAGTTCCACGATGATGTCACCGGAACGTCTATCCCACGTGCCTATGAGTTCTCTTGGAACGATGAGTTGCTTGCACTGAAGAAGTTTTCCGATGTCCTCACACATGGCGTGTCAGCCATTGCCGCCCGCATGGACACGCAGGTGAAGGGTATGCCTTTGGTAGTGTATAACAACGAGGCTTTCGTGGCTCGTTCGGTGGCTGAAGTGAAGGTGCCCGAAGGACGCGACTATGTCGTGGTGTCGCCGGAGGGCAAGAAGGTGAAGTCGCAGGTCGTGGAGCGCGATGGTGAGTGTTTCCTGTTGTTTGATGCTCAGGTGCCTTCGGCAGGTGCCGCGGTCTATGACGTTCGTCAGGCAGGTAAATACAAAGGCAACACCAAATCTTCAGGACGGCATATTGAGTCGTCGAGATATTTACTCGAAGTGAATGAGTATGGAGACATCGTGTCGCTCATCGACAAAAAGGCCGGCAAGCAACTGGTGGCACCTGGGAGAAGCATCCGTTTGGTGGTGTTCGATGACTGTCGTTCCACACAGTGGCCGGCATGGGAGATACAGAAAGCCACGCTCGACAAGCAGCCGCAGCCCGTTCACGACGATGTCAGGGTGACCGTCGAGGAAGGTTCGCTGCGCCACACCATCATAGTGGAAAAACGATATGGCGACTCCAAAATCATGCAGCGCATACATCTTTATGAAGGCAACTTGTCGGAGAGGATAGATGTGGAGAATGTGGTGGATTGGAGTTCTGCCAATGCATTGCTCAAGGCAGAGTTCCCGCTGAGTGTGGCCAACGAGGAGGCATCATACGACATCGGACTGGGACATGTGCGCCGCGGAAACAACAAGGACAACTTGTTTGAGGTGTATGCCCACCAATGGACTGACCTCACCGACCGCTCCGGCAACTATGGAGTGACACTTCTCAATGATTCGAGATATGGTTGGGACAAACCGGATGACAACACCATGCGACTCTCCCTGCTCTATTCTCCGAAGACAGGAAACGGGTATTCCTACCAAGCCCGTCAGGATTTCGGACACCATGTGTTCACCTATAGCATCGTGGGGCATGAAGGTGCATTGGATGCTCCCAAGGCAGTGCGTTGTTCCGACATGCTCAATAGTCCGTTGCGCACCTTCATTGCCGACAAGCACAAGGGTGACTTGGGCAAAACTTTCTCTTTCGTCTCTACAGACAACGAACATATAGTGGTGCGCGCCCTGAAAAAGGCAGAGGTGAGCGATGAGTATGTGGTGCGTGTCTATGAGATGGGTGGAAAACAGGCGCAGAAGGCAAGTCTTGTCTTCGCCGGCGACATAGTGAAGGCTGTGGAGGCTGACGGAACGGAGCGCACCTTGAAGAATGCTTCTTTCAATGGCCGCTCACTTAATGTGGAGATAAATCCCTTTGGAGTGAGAACCTACAAGTTGACGCTTGGCAAACAAGCACAGGAAAAGGTGGAAACACAGGTGCTGCCTTTGTCTTTCGACCGTCACTGTTTCAGCTTCAATGAATTCAGGAATGCAGCCAATTTCGAGGGAGGCTATTCCTATGCAGCAGAATTGATGCCTGCCAAGGGCATTACTGTAGGGGATGTGCCTTTCCGCTTTGGCGAGATGGATGCCGCCAATGGCATGTCCTGCAATGGCAACGTGCTCAAGTGGGAGTCGGACAAGGATTACAGGCACTTGTACCTTCTTGTGGCTTCCGACCTCGGCGACCGCATGGCAGAGTTCGTGGCGGGAAAGACAAAACAGCAATTCCAAGTGCCATTCTACTCCGGGTTCATAGGGCAGTGGGGGCACGACAACCACACCGAGGGCTTCTTGAAGGATGCAGAGGTGGCATACGTGGGCAGTCACCGTCACTCACCGAATGGAGACGAACCTTATGAGTTCACTTACATGTTCCGCATCCGCATCGACCTGCCCAAAGGGGTGAGACAGGTGTCTCTTCCCGACGACAGCCATGTGGTGGTGTTCGCTGCCACCTTGGCAAACGACAGGGATGACGTTGCACCTGCCGCCGCTCTTTTCAAGACTTCTTTGAAAGAGAATGGAAAGACGCTTGGCGGACAACAGGAGGAACAGCCTGCCAATCTGCTGAAGGATGCTCGGATAATCGCCGTATCTGGCGAGGTGAACGATGCCGAAAGAGCAATCTTCCTGGTGGATGGTAAGGACGACACCAAATGGTGTGATGCAGGAAAGAAGCCCAACTTTGTGACGTTCGACCTTGGCAAGCCTGTCGAGGTGAGTCGTTGGCGACTCATCAATGCGGCATGTGAACATTCTTCGTATGTCACCCGCACTTGTCTGTTGCAAGGGCGCAACAGCGAGACAGAGGAGTGGCAGACGCTCGACATGTTCGACGGCAACCGGAACAATGTGGTCAACCGTGCTTTCCAACCCACAAGTGTGCGCTATGTGAGGCTCTTTGTGGTGAATCCCACACAGGGCAACGAACCTGCTGCACGCATATATGAATTTGAGTTGTTCTGAACTCTGTTTCAACAGTCAATTCAGCCGAACCCTAGAAGCACCTTCATCTGCTTTTAGGGTTCATTCTTTTTCATGGAGCAACATGTTGTTGCGTTCAAAACGAATATTTTCATTATACATCCAATCTCGTTTCTGACTCGTAAATTGCTGAAAAACAGGCCATATATAGTTTTGTGGGAGCGTTTTTCATAATACAATCACTTTTTATTATGTAAAGTCGGAGTAAAACGAGTAAATTTGCAAAAGTAATGATGAAACAACTGTGCCTTGGCACAACATAGCTTAAACACACTTTTCAACTATCAAAGGATGAGACTCTTTTTTACCACATTCCTGATGCTTGCCGTGGCTGCAAATGCCGCGGCTGCCGTAGAGAATGGAAAGACTTACCGCATCGTGCCTGATGGCAATGGCAAGTCGTCGCTTTTCGTGAAGAATGCTTCCAAGGCAGACAAGACGCCAGTGGTGGTGTGGACGGAAACAAACGTACCTGCCCAACAGTGGACCATCGTATCCCTCGAAGGTGAGACGGTGGCACTGAAAAACGTCTATACGGGACTGTATCTCGACACCAAAGACAACATGCTGGTGCAAAACATGCACCCTGCAGCATGGAACCTCGATGTCGTGGATGAAGGCAACAACGAATACAACATGAGGCAGAATGCATTTCTTGGCGTCACGGGAACGAACGACGGACAACAACCTTCGTTGGGCAGGCAGATGGTGTGGCATTTCGTGGAAGTGGAACCGCAGATGTCGTTTGACGACCATGCCAGGCAAAGGATGCTCGATGCTTTCCTCGCTCAATTTCTTCAAGACAAGGGAAATGGCTACCGCACCTTCGTCAACGGGGGATGGGGTGAGGCGGAGACCCTTGAGGCAGTGCTCGACTTCTATGAGGCTTCTGGCGACCGCCGTTACCTTGGGGTGTTCGAGGCGTGCTACGACTACATGCGCTATCATGTGGGTCCCAATTGGGATGGTGGTGCCGTTGTGGCGGGATACAACTGGTATGGATATGATTTCAATGATGATGTCATGTGGCTCATCATTGCTGCTGCCAGGGCTTATCTCATCACAGGAAAACAGAGTTACCTCAACGATGCAAGGCGCAATTTCGACTTGATATGGAACAGGGCATACCTGGGCTATGTCGGACTGTTGCGTTGGGCTGAGCACACAGGCGACAGGAATGGTGCCAATTCGTGCATCAATGGTCCTGCCGAGGTGGCGGCATGCTACATCGGACTGGGCACGGGCGATGAGTCATACTTCGAAAAGGCACGTGAGTTGTACTCCAACCAGAGGAAGTATCTTTTCGAAACCTATACGGGCAAAGTCTACGACAGCGTGGTGTTGAATCCTGCTGATGGGTCTATAACCGACCGCAACACCTGGGCTTCTACTTACAACCAGGGCACCATGCTGGGGGGAGCCTTGTTGCTCTACAAGCATTATGGCGATGAGCAATACAAGACAGATGCCTCGCGCATAATCGCCTATGCCAAGACCGCTCTCTGCAATAGCGACGGAGTGGTGCGTGTTTGTCAGAATGCTGATGGTGATTTCCAAGGATTCAAGGGCATACTGATGCGCTACGCTGGTTTGTATGCTGCTCATTTCAACGATGCAGAATATCAGGCTTGGATACAAGCCAATGCCTTCCATGCCTACAACAATGTCAATTCCAAGGGCTTCGGACATTCTGCATGGCTCGCCAAGGCTGACGAAAACCTGAGGTATGGCAATGTGGACTATGGCGCTTCAGGGTCGGCTTTCGGAGCTTCTACAGCCATCACGGCGGCTTGTGCCACAGCTCTCCAACAAAGGATGGGACAAACCATTTCCTATGAGGCCGAGGATGCACAGCGCACCGGTTCGGCTTCCGTGCATGTTGATGGCAACACCGGAGGAAAATATGTGTCGGGACTGGACAACGGCAATGGAATGCTGAGGTTCAATTGCCAGATTCCAGCCGAGGGGGACTATTTGCTCGATGTGTATTTCCTTTCTTACCAGTCGCGAAACTTGCAAGTCACCGTCGGTGACAGGAAATACACCTTCACCTGTCCGAGCGTCTCCACATGGGACAACATCGCTGACGAGGGAAGGGCGACGCTGAAAGTCAACCTGAAGGCAGGACAGACTTTCTGCATCCTCGCCAATCCCAATGGGTCGGCTCCCAATATTGACAAGATTTCTTTCACTCGGGTGCTTGAAGCGCAGGACACCAAGACAAAGATGATGGCGGGGGATGCCGAGGTGGCAGAAAAGGGCATGCTGTCGTTTGCCTACGACGCTCCGCAGGCCGGACATTATCGGGTTGACGTGACCTACAAGCATTCCGAAAACCGTAACGTGTATCTCGCCGTCAATGATGCTGATGCTTTGATGACTGTCTTCGCCACCACCGGTGGGATGAAGGCCGTCCGCCCGCTCTTCGTCACGTTGCAGAAGGGTAGGAATACGTTGCTCTTCACAGCCACACCCGACTTGCCGGAGGTTGAATCTGTCGAATTGTCATTCCTTGCCCCTGTGCCTGATGTGATGGAGGCAGAATTTGCTTCTACCAAAGGACAGGTGGCCATCGCCAAGGATACGCATGCCTCTGGAGGAAAATACTTGAGAGACATGGGAAATGGCGCCGACAATACTGCTACTTTCAGATACGATGCTCCTGTCGGGGGAAAGTATGAATTGCAAATCACTTATTTCTCTGCACAGAACAGGCAGATGTTTGTTAGAGTGAACAATGGTGACAAGGCCACCGCTGTCTTTGAGGGAACTGGCAGTTGGAGCGCCGTCTCTGCCACGACGAAGTCCGTGGAGGTGACCCTGAAGTCGGGAACCAACATCATAACATTGGGTAACGACTCGGAAAGGACGCCTTATGTTGACAAGATTGCATTGTCGCTGAAGGATGAGAGCAGCGTGCAAGCGATAGAAGCAGCAAGCAACCGCGAGGTGGCTTGGTTCACGATAGGGGGCATGACGGCTGGTTCTCACCCGCATCAAGGCTTGCTCGTCAGTAAAAACCAGAAAATCATTTTTAAATCAAAATGAACAGAATATATTGCTATTTTCCCTTCCTAATGTTGCTGCTTTGCTGTAGCCTGTCATGCACGGCACAGCATCGGCGCAGTGGCAATCCCATCTTCCCTGGGTGGTATGCCGACCCAGAGGCTGTAGTGTTCGGCAATCGGTGCTGGGTGTTCCCCACCTATTCTGCGGAATACGACAAGCAGTTGTTTTTTGATGCCTTCTCGTCGCGTGACCTCATGAAATGGAAGAAGCATCCCAAGGTGCTGACAAGCGACAACGTAAGTTGGGCGCGGAGAGCCATGTGGGCTCCTGCTTTGGTGGAAAAGGACGGCTTGTATTATCTCTTCTTCTCTGCCAATGATGTGCATGAGGGAGAGGTGGGTGGCATCGGCGTGGCGGTGAGCAAAAAACCGCAAGGCCCCTACAAGGATGCCCTCGGAAGACCGCTCATACAGCAGATAGTGAATGGCGCACAACCTATCGACCAGTATGTGTTCCGCGATGATGATGGTCAATATTACATGTACTATGGTGGTTGGGGGCATTGCAATGTGGTTCGGTTGGCCGACGACTTGCTAAGTCTCTTGCCCTTTGCCGACGGTTCGGTATACAAGGAGGTGACACCCGACAAATATGTCGAGGGTCCTTTCATGATGAAATACCACGGAAAGTATTATTTCATGTGGAGCGAAGGAGGGTGGGGGCAGCCCGATTATTGTGTTAGTTACGCCATCAGCGACTCGCCACTCGGTCCTTTTCACAGGATAGGGAAGATACTTGAACAAGACCCCAGCGTGGCAACGGGTGCCGGACATCATTCGGTGGTGAAGGGGCGTGGAGAAGACGAGTGGTACATAGTATATCACCGGCGACCGCTCACGGAAAAGGCTGCCAATTCGAGGCAGACATGCATCGACCGCTTGTATTTTGACGAGAAAGGATTCATCAAACCCGTGAAAATCACTTCCGAAGGTGTGGAGGCTACAAGGTTGAAATAAGATTACTAAAATAGGTGATAAAAACATCCATACAAAATGCAAAAACATAGAAAAGAGCTTTTATTGGTCCTGATGATGGTGGTGGGCATGCACAGGGCTTATGCTGTAGACTTCTCCTACCAGATAGCATTGAAGAATCCTGGCAATCCTGCCATGGTTTACAATCTTCACAAAAACGATGCTGAACTGCTCTCACGGCAAGCCATACCTGTAAAGGTAACAGAAAAGGTGGAGAAAACTGGGGAGGACTACAGGTTGTCGGTGACACTCACTGCACACGAGAAGGTATATTTCAATTTGGGAATAAAGGCAAATACCAGGTTCGACACCAATCAATGTGAGTTCTACCTGCCAGGGTTCTGGTACCACAAAAACCTGCGTTCACCCGAGCAGGCTCCTTCTTTCCATACTTCCAAGAGTTGGAATTTCAGGGAAGACCGTCTCTCGGCACCCCTCTCGGGTGTCTTCGACGTGCAGTCGGGCAAATCTCTCTCCGTGATGCGGGTTCTCGACAGTCGGCAGGCAGATGCCTTGCTCACTCATCAGGGGGGAGAGGTGATCCTAAGTGGTAAAAGCACGGTGGGGTATTTGGGTTTTGACAACGAGACTGGTCAGGCCAAAATATCTTTCGGATATCCTTTCGTGGAAACACCCAAGAGATACATCCGCAAACTAACCCTCGTAAGTCCCATTTGCACTTTCGCCAAACTTGAGAAAGGAGAGCAGATCACTCTCACATGGCTCATTCATGAAGGTCAGGCGACCGACTACGGACAATATGTTGCCGACACCTGGAACTACTGTTTCGACCGTCTGCAACCCATGGCAATGCAACCGCTTTATTCGCCCGACCAGGTGAAGGCACAGCTGTCCAACTATTTCAAAATGGCATACGTAGACAAATATCCTCTCAAGTACCATTCCGGCATAAGCATCAGGTGCGACGACTGCAAACCCGTTGACCATGTGCAGTTGGGCTTCTGTGGACGAGTGCTGCTCAATGCCTTCAACTGCCTTGAGTATGGAGAGCAGACAGGTGACGCACAACTCGTCAGGATGGGGCAGGCCATCTTCGACAGTTGGCTGGAAAACGGTTTCACCGCCAAGGGATATTTCAAGGAAGACATGCACATCGCCCAGGGCATTCCAGCCGATGCCGATGTGATACACAGCATTCGCGAGCAATCGGAGGCTGTCTATGCCGTCCTCCACTATCTGGCGTATGAGCGCAAGCAAGGACGCACGCACAAGGAGTGGGAAGGGAAGATGAGAACCCTCCTTGATGCCATGATGGGCTTGCAGGAGGATGACGGGCATTTCCCGAGGAAATATCGCGATGATGGCACGCACGTAGATGCTTCGGGCGGTTCCACTCCGAGCGCCACTTCCACCTTGGTGATGGGCTACAAGTATTTCAAGGACAAGAGATGTCTGAAAGCAGCGAAACTCTCCGTTGACTACCTGGAAAAGAACATCATATCGAAAAGCGACTATTTCTCTTCCACCCTCGATGCCAACTGTGAGGACAAGGAGGCTGCCATCAGTGCTGTCACTGCCACCTATTACCTTGCCATGGTGACCAAAGGCAAGGAGCGCGGGCACTATGTGGACCTGTGCCGGCAGGCGGCTTATTTCGCACTGTCATGGTACTACCTTTGGGATGTTCCTTTCGCACCCGGACAGATGTTGGGCGACCTCGGTTTCAAGACCCGTGGATGGAGCAATGTCTCTGTGGAGAACAACCACGTGGATGTGTTTGTCTTCGAATTGCATCATATCGTGAAATGGTTGGCAGAGACTCTTGGTGAGAAACGGTTCGGACAGATGGCGGATGTAATACACACTTCGCTATGCCAGCTCCTGCCCACACAGGACAGGCTCTGCGGAATAGGTGTGCCAGGATACAATCCGGAAGTGGTGCAACACACCCATTGGGATTATGGGAAAAATGGGAAGGGGTTCTACAACGACATCTTCGCCCCGGGATGGACCATAGCCTCGCTGTGGGAGTTGTATTCTCCACGGCGAACAGCAGATTTCCTTCGTTGAAAAACGTCACACACCCTATATTAACGTTATACACGGATATAGGGTGTGTTTTTTTAAGTAGTTGATTATCTGATACTTTGGTTTTTGTATTATCATATACGAATTATACAAACATCATTATATTATGCGCGAGGGGAGATAAGTGCTAAATTTGCAAAAAAATCTAAGTCTAAGAAAGTCTAACAATATTGATATGATGAAAAAGCATTTATCCAAGTATTGCCGTTCTTGGCTACCGGCGGGCACTGCCATGCTGTGCATCTTCACCATGCTGGTGGCTGAACCGCTTTTTACGCAGACTGTTGCACAAGTTCAGCAGACTACGAAGATGACACAAGTGACCGGACTCGTCACCGACCAGGCGAAAGAACCACTGGTGGGTGTTACCGTATCCGCAGTGGGTACGAGCAACCTTGCCATCACCGACGTTGATGGCATGTTCCATATCGATGTGCCGGCACAAAGCAGTGCCATGCTCGAGTTCTCTTATGTGGGATTCAAGAAGACTCAGGTTAAGGTGAATGGCTCAAAACTCCTCAATGTGATGCTTGAGGAAGAGGCCAATGAGTTCAACGAGGTGGTGGTTACTGGTTATAGCAGCCAGAAGAAGGCGTCCATCATCGGCTCCATCGAAACCATCAACCCAACAGAATTGAAATTTGGCACCACGCGAACATTGTCAAACAACCTCGCGGGCAAATTGAGCGGTGTGATTGGCATCCAGCGCTCTGGTGAACCGGGATACGACGATTCCAATTTCTGGATTCGTGGTATTTCCACCTTCTCCGGCAACAACAACCCGCTCATACTTATTGATGGTGTGGCGCGCGACCTAAATAATGTGGACGTGTCGGAGATTGAGTCGTTCTCCATCTTGAAGGATGCTTCTGCATCTGCCATGTATGGTGTGAGAGGTGCCAATGGTGTCATCGTCATCACCACAAAGCGAGGTAAGATTGGAGCACCACAGGTGAGGTTCCATCTGGAGCATTCCATCAACGAACCCACGAAGATGCCAGAGTTCCTCAGTGCACCCGACTACATGACACTGCTCAACCAACTGGCATTGCAGGATGGCCTGGCACAACCTTTCACGCAATTGCAAATCGACCGTACAAGGTCGGGATACGACCCGGACCTCTACCCTGATGTCAATTGGGTGAAAGCCATCACCAAGGACTATGCCTACACCACTCGCGGCAACCTCGACATCAGCGGCGGTTCCGACTTCCTGCGCTATTCCATCGTCGCTTCCTATTTCAAGGAGACGGGCATACTGCAGCAGGACAAGAGCCTGCTCGTGGACAATGCCACCAACAACCAGCAGTTCAACCTCCGCACAAACATCGACATGGATGTGACGAAGACCACAATGCTCAGGGTGAACATCGGTGGATACCTCAACAGGTTCAAGAAGCAGCGTTGCAACACCGATGGCGCCTTTGGTGAGGCATTCCGCACCTTGCCTTTCGTTCATCCCGCAAGATATAGTGATGGTGCCATACCTGTGATTTCAAACAGGGCAAACCCATGGCGCACGGTAACACAGCAGGGCTACGACTTCATCACATCGTCGAAACTACAAACGCTCTTCAGCGTGGAGCAGGACCTGAAGATGATAACCAAGGGCCTGAAGGCGAAGGCTCTCTTCAGCTTCGACAGATGGAACCGCAGCTCGCGCGGACGTACTGCCAACCCGGGCACCGTCTTCCCTGCCACAGGGCGCGACGAGGAGGGCAACCTCATCTACAGCCAGTTTGAGACTGGCGACGAGTCGATGGGCAGTTACAACAACGGTGAATACGGCAACACCAATGTCTATTTCGAGGCTGACGTGATGTACAACCGCCGTTTCGGGAAGATGGATGTGGATGCCATCATGCTTTACAACCAGCAGGCATACGACGACGGCAACATCCAGGACTTCCGCAAGCAAGGTATTGCAGGACGACTCTCTGGCACCTACGACAACCGCTATGTGGCTGAATTCAACTTCGGATACAACGGTTCGGAAAACTTCGCCAAAGGCAAGCGCTTCGGCTTCTTCCCATCATTCGCCATCGGTTGGCTCCTCAGTGAAGAACCTTTCATGGAGAAGACGAAGAAGATATTCCACAAGATCAAGTTCCGCGCCAGTATCGGACAGGCGGGTGATGACAACATCGGTGGACGACGCTTCGCATATCTCGGAACTCTTTACACCGACCAGGAAGGTTATTCTTGGGGCACCACAGGCCAGCGCAGCTATAGCGGCATCACTGAGGGTGACATAGGTGTGGACAACCTCACTTGGGAAACCGTCACCAAGAAGAACATCGGCTTCGAACTGGGACTGTTCAACATGATCGACTTCAACTTCGACCTTTTCAAGGAGAACCGCAAGGACATCTTCATGCAGCGAACCATCATCCCCACACAGAGCGGTTTCGTCACCTCGCCTTGGGCAAATTACGGCAAGGTGTCCAACCATGGCGTGGAAATGACTATCAATGTCCACAAGCAGTGGAACAAGAACTGGTTCACTTCGGCTTACGGCAACTTCACTTATGCCAAGAACAAGGTGATAGAGAAGGATGAGCCAGAAGTGCTCAAGGGCACGCACCGCTCACAGACAGGACGCTCGATGAACGAACTGTGGGGACTGACGGCAGAACGTCTCTTCATGGAGAGCGACTTCAATGCCGACGGCTCGCTCAAGGACGGAATCCCTTCGCAGGAGAGTGTGGGTGCCGTGACCTTGCACCCGGGTGACATCAAGTATGTCGATGTCAATCATGATGGCTTGATCACTGAGGAGGATGAGGGATACATCGGTGGAACAGAAGACCCGAGAATCGTTTACGGATTCGGTGGCGTGGTCAGCTACAAGAACATCGACTTCAATTTCTTCTTTCAAGGAGCTGGCGACATGTACCGCGTGATTGGCGGACAGCCCTACTTCCTGCCGGGTGGCGGTACCACGACAGAAGGCAATGCCTATTCATACAACATCGACGACAGGTGGACCGACACCAACAAAGACCCTTATGCTTTCTGGCCAAGGCTCAGTTACGGTCCCAATGTCAACAACTACCGTCGCTCCACTTGGTGGAAGAAGGACATGAGCTTCCTCAGATGCAAGACCATAGAGGTGGGATACACCTTCCCCAAGGCATGGTTTGAGAAACTGTACGTGAAGAGCTGCCGCGTGTTTGTGAGCGGAAACAACCTCTTCTGCCTCTCCTCGTTCAAACTATGGGATCCTGAGTTGGGCACCAACGACGGACTGAGATACCCCATGAACCGTTCTGTGATGTTCGGAATTGATGTGAACTTTTAATTAGTAGTGCAATCGTTTAGCATTTAGGAAATGATGAAAAAGATAAAGATTTATATATTCGTGGTGGCAGCATTGATGGCGATGCCGCTCACGCAGTCCTGTTCCGACTATCTGGACAAGGAGCCTGACACAGAATTGACCACCGAAATGGTGTTCGAGAACCGCGACAAGGTGTATTCTTGGTTGAGTTACGTCTATAACATCATCCACAATCCCGACAAGTGGGCTCTCACAGCCGATGGATATGAGGTGTTCGCAGACGACATCACACCCTCTGCCAGATGGCAGCAGTGGGACTGGGGTGGGGTGATTCCCAAGATCCTCGGACAATGGACCATCAACTCCACATGGGGAGGCAACCTCTGGCACATGATGCCGAGATACATCCGTCATGGATACATCTTCAACAACATGGTGAAGGCCATGCCCGACCACGACTTGCCTCAATCGGAAATCGACAACATGAAAAACGAGGTGAAGTTCCTGTGTGCCTATGCATGGTGGCAGATGGCGGAAAACTACGGAGGAATACCATTCACTCCCGACTACATCGCACCTACTGATTTCGAACTCTCCGACCTCATGGTGGGGCAGTCGAAGTTCGACGACGTGGTGGACTACTGCGACAAGCAGATGTATGAGGCTGCCATGGCTCTGCCTGCCGTCTATGACGACCCGGCAAAATATGGACGCATCAACCGCATCATGGCTCTCACCGTACGCTCGCGCATGTTGCTCTTCGCTGCCAGTCCGCTGGTGAATGGCAACAAATGGTACGTGAACTATGTCAACGACAAGGGAGAGCAGATTTTCAATTCCACCTACGACCCACAGAAATGGACAAAGGCCGTGGATGCTTGCAGGCTTTGCATCGAGGAGGCTGAGAAGGCTGGATATGCTCTCTATACCGAGGCAGGTCCTCAAGGCGGCATCGACCCGTTCCTCTCCACATACAACGTACACATCAAGAAATGGAGCGAGGGCAACCGCGAAATCACCTTCCCCGTGACCAAGGGCAACAGCTATCGCGACACATTCCTGCGCACGGTGTCGGTGCGTGAATACGGCGGCGGCAACGGACTGGGTGTGTATCAAGGACTCGTGGATGCTTTCTTCACCAGGAACGGACTGCCAATCTCCGACCCCAACTCAGGATATGTGGAGGAGGGCTTCTCCACAGTGGTTGACAACCGCTCCAATGTCACTGCGTGGGAGTTTGGAACAGGTGTGCCTGGAGAGGTGACCTCACGTGGCACCTACAACATGTATTGCAACCGCGAACCGAGATTCTACAATGCCGTGTCATTCCACGGCTCATGGCTCGCAGTGGGCAACAGGAAGTACAACTTCTTCAATGGCGGACGCGACAATGTGCAGACATCGTCGCCACACGACGCTCCACAGAATGGATATCTGGTGAGAAAGGGACTTAATGTGCTCGACAATTATCTCACTGGTTCCGTCACCGACAGACAAGGTTTCACCTACCGCCTGGCATTCACTTATCTCGACTATGCCGAGGCTCTCAACGAAGCTTCCAATAGCAGCGATGCACGCCAGTTGGCTCTTGACTACGTGAACCGCATCCGCGAGCGCGCAGGGGTGAGGAAGTATACTTTGAACGCAGTGCCTCTCACCGATGATGAGTATATTCAGGTGGAAAACACACAGGAGGACGTGAGAAGGGTGGTGCGTGCGGAGCGACGTGTGGAACTCTGCTGCGAGAACAACCGCTGGTACGACATCCGCAGATGGAAGGATGCTGAGAACTTGCCTGAAATGTGCGGCGAAGACTATGGCATGAACTTCCAAGGGCGCACCCAACAGGATTTCTTCAAGCGTACGGTCTATCAGACACGCGTGTGGAAACGCCAATACTACTGGATGCCTATCTACATTGATGAATACGAGAAGAATCCCAACCTCCGTGAGGCTCCCTTCTGGGTTGTGGAGAAAGGGGAATAATAGTGGTTTGGAATATAGTTAAGCAACAAAGACTTATGAAATACTTGCATTATGTTTTCAGTACACTGTGCCTGATGGCATTAGTGTCGTGCAACGAGGACCCGGAGTTCTTCACTTTGGAATCACATCCTGACGAGATGCACATAAAGAGTTCTGTAGAGTCGGTGGTTCTCAACAAGGGAATTGCCAATCAAGAGGCCATCACCTTCACTTGGGATGCCGCCTCAAGTCCCTTGTCGAGTGCCGATGAGGTGACCTACAAGCTATGCTTCTATCCCACAGCAATAAAAGACGACAAGTCTGACTACATCGACGTGGGAACAAACCGCACCCTGACGCTCACACACGACCAACTCAATTCCATGGTGGCAAAGTGGGCTCTCCCGGGCATGCCGGTCAACGTGACTGCCCAGGTGCTGAGCAATGTCCATAACGAGAGCAAATACGTGAAGCCTGAGGTGTCAACAGTGGAGTTCACTGCCACAGGATATGAGAAATACCCGGTGAGCCTGTTCATGACCATCACCGACGATGCTGGGAATGTGTCGTCGCAGAGACTTGAACAAAGGCAGTTGGGAACGGGCATCTACGAGGTGTCGTTCAACATGGTGCCTTGCAACTTCCACTTCACCACTACTGCCGAACCTTATCCTGCTTATGGCTCTGCTGGCGGAGACAAATTGGAATATGTGGTTGATGGCAACATCAAGGAGTTCAGAAACGAGGCTGTTGGCATGCGCACCATCATCGTGGACACCAACCCGGAATACAACGACTGCAGGGTGCTCAACATCGTCCAACTGCCCACGCCAGGACTGATATGGATTTGCGGCAATGGCTGTTCGGTGGGATGGAACACCAACACTTCTTCTGGAAGAATGGAAATGGTGGGCTCGGTACGTGAACCTTACCTCTATGCCTGGACCGGTGACTTCACTGCCGGTGGCGAATTCAAGATAGGTCTTGGCAATGGATGGGGCGACCAGTTCTTCTATGCTCCTGTTGCTAATGCCGACCCGCTCACCAACCATGAGTTGCCAATGTATCGCTTCCAGGATGATGGTGGCGACCTGAAATGGGTGCCTTCCGTGAGTGGAAGATACACACTGACGCTCTGTCTCCTCGCTGATGACATGTGGACGAAATTCGAACCAGCTAATTAGTCTTGATCATGAATAGCAAATTCAGGAAATACATCATGACTTTCACTCTGGCATTGGGCACGCTCTTGTGTGCTCATGCCGGAGATGGCACATA
Source organism: uncultured Prevotellaceae bacterium (assembly GCA_946406585.1). The sequence goes on from CAMJLI010000012.1 coordinate 23,262, forward strand.
CACCAACCCGGTGACAAAGTGGAGCCTGCCCGACCCTACGGTCATAAAGGCTGCCGATGGGTATTTCTATCTCTATGCCACTGAGGACACCCACAATGTGCCCATCTACCGCTCCAAGGACCTTGTGGTGTGGAGATATGTGGGCACGGCGTTCACTGATGCCACCCGCCCCATGGACTTTGTGCCAAAGGGTGGAATATGGGCTCCCGACATCAACTATATTGATGGCAAATACGTGCTTTACTATTCCAAGTCGGAGTGGGGCAAGACATGGGAGTGCGGCATTGGCGTGGCTGTGAGCGACCGCCCGAACGGTGGCTTTCACGATGCTCACAAACTGTTCATATCAAGCGAGGTGGACATAGAGAACTGCATCGACCCGTTCTTCATCAGGGTGGACTCGTGCAACTATCTGTTTTGGGGCTCGTTCCACGGCATTTATGGTGTCCAACTCTCCGACGACGGCCTGTCCATAATGGAAGGTTCCAAACCAAGGAAAATAGCTGGTGGACTCATCGAGGGCACCATGATTGTGAAGCACGACAATTTCTTCTATCTCGTTGGTTCGGCTGGCACTTGCTGCGAGGGGGCCAATAGCACCTATAGGCTGGTCGTGGCTCGTTCGCGCAGTCTTTTCGGACCATACGTGGACAGGAATGGGAAAGGGGCAATAGGCGACAATTTCTCTCCGCTGCTCAACAAAAGTCCGGAGGTGTATGGACCGGGACACTGCTCTGAGTTCGTCACCGATGATGCCGGACAGACATGGATGCTCTATCATGGCTATCAGGCTTCCAACGTAGATGCTGGCCGTGTGGTCTACCTCGACAAAATCACGTGGGGCAGCGATGGATGGCCGCAGGTGCAGGGCATGCGCCCCTCCACAGAGGCTGATGCCCCTGTCTTTGGCACTGAGGCTGGCATCTCTGAAAAAAAAACTGAACAATCTTACCTTATCAATAGTGTCGACGCCGGTGGCTATTTCCGTATCGACAGTCCTGACGACAACCTCTTCTCGTGGCAACTTTACAATGTCTCGGGAAGGGTGGTGCTCAATGGGATGTCGAGAAATATGGCCGTCGTCGACACTTCGTCGATCCAGCGGGGGCTGTACATGATAAGGGTGAATGGCTCTGCCGGCACTTATTGTGGAAAAGTGTGGAGACAGTGACCACCCCTGACGGCAGCTATCGCAGCTCGCGGTATTTGAAATTGCTGAAGGTGGCGTAACCCTCGCCTTCGCAGAACAGACCGGGCAGGATGCTTTGGAAATCATACAGCGTGTTGTGATTGAATCCGGAGACTTCCTGTCCCCATGTCTCTCGCTGCCATTCCTTTCCGTCATGGCTCCAGTATGCTGTCACCACATGGGCATCGTTGCGCAGTCGGAGCCACAGGTGTGTGCCGCCAGACTGTCCCACGCCATTTGATTTGTTGCGACGGTAGCGGTAGCGCCGGCTGCTGTCGAAACCCGTCCCTACGTTGTATTCGGCATTGTAGTAGAGGCATAGACCTGCCTTCACGTTGCCGTGGAGCTCTATTTCTGCTTCTATCTCATAACTATGGGCGCCAGCAATGAACATCATGGGCGACGACGAACTAAGTGAAGTCCCCTGTCCTTGCAGTGTGAGCGTGTTGTTTTCCACCTTGGTGCGCATGGGTGAGAAATACTTGTAGAAACGCCAGTCGAGACCAATGCGGAATTCTTGCAAATGAGCCAGGCGGTTGGTTTCCTGGCCTTCTTTTGTTGTCGTTTTTGCAGGACTTGGCAAGGGCTGGTTGGCATCACCACCGTCCGAGACAATCCATCCGTCTTGAGTGAAGTGCACTGGTTCCATCAGTGTCTGTCGCCCTAAATTGTAGAATCCGTTCTCGTATGCATGATAGACGCAGTACCACTGGCCTTCTGGCGTGTCGATGAGAGAGCCGTGGCCACGCGACCACCATCGGTCGCTGTTGTTGTATG